>DAOTYM010000330.1:0-6849 GCA_034434775.1 Anaerolineae bacterium
CTGGGGCGGGACGCCGGGGAGGGATCGGCGCGGCCATCGCCCGGCGGTTGGCGCGGGAGGGGGTCCACGTGGTCCTGGGGGACCTGTGCGCGCCGCCCACGGACCTCTCCCACGGCGGCAACCCAGACTGGGACGAACTCCAGGCTGTGGCCGCCGAGGTGGAGGCCCTGGGGGTGCGCGCCCTGCCGCTGCGGGTGGACGTGGCCGACGCGGCCTCCGTCCAACGGATGGTGGAGGCGGTGGAGGGAGCCTTCGGCCGGCTGGACATCCTGGTCAACAACGCCGGGGTGGTGATTGAGCCGGCCCCGGTCATGCTCATGGACGAGAGGGCCTGGCGCAGGACCCTGGAGGTCAACGCCACGGGGACGTTCCTCTGCTGCAAGCACGCCCTGCCCTTGATAGTGGAAGGCGGGCGGGGCGGGGCCGTGGTGAACATCTCCTCCCTGGCGGCCGAACGCCCGCGCCCCTACATGTCGGCCTACGCCGCGAGCAAGGCGGCCATCGTCGCCCTGACCCGGTCGCTGGCCCAGGAAGTGGGCCCCCACGGCATCCGGGTCAACGCCGTCCTGCCCGGCGACGTGGACACGGCCATGAAGCGCTGGGGCATGGCGCTGGAGGCCCGCATCACCGGGCGCTCCTACGAAGAGGTGGTTGAGGATTTCGTGAAGCGCATCCCCTTGGGGCGACTGGCCACGCCGGAGGACGTGGCCGACGTGGTGGCCTTCCTCGTCTCCGATGGGGCGCGCTTCATCACCGGGCAGGCCTGGCTCGTGACTGGCGGCCGGGAGTGGTCGTGACCGTGTCGGAAGCGAAGGAGCGCAGGCTGCTGGACCTCCTGCAGGACGTGGAGGGGTGGCGCCCGGCCGAGGGGCAGGTGCTGGACCCCACGGCGACGGTGCGCGGCTTCACCGAGGACTCGCGGGAGGTGGCGCCAGGCTTCCTCTTCGTCGCCATCCCCGGCGTGAACGTGGACGGCGCGCGCTTCGTCCCCGAGGCCCTGGCGCGGGGGGCCGTGGCCGTGGTCAGCGAGCGGGAGCCCCCCGAGGGGGTCTCGGTGCCCTGGGTGGTGGTCCCGGAGGCGCGCCAGGCCCTGGCCCACATCGCCGCGGCTTGGTACGGCCACCCCGGCCGCGAGATGCGGGTGGTGGGCGTGACGGGGACCGACGGGAAGACCACCACCTCCACCCTCATCCACGCCGCGCTGGTGGCCGCCGGGCAGCGGGCCGCCCTCATCACCACGGTGCAGGCCCAGTTCGGCAGGGAGGTCTGGGATACCGGCCTCCACACCACCACCCCCGACGCGCCGGACCTGCAGCGCCTGCTCGCGGAGGTGCGGGACCGGGGCGCGGAGGCCGTGGTCCTGGAGGTGACGTCCCACGGCCTGGCCCAGCGCCGTGCCGACGTCACGGACTTTGACGTTGCCGTCCTCACCAATGTGACCTCGGAGCACCTGGATTACCACGGCACGTGGGAGGAGTACCGCGCGGCCAAGGGGCGCCTCTTCCAGTTGCTCTCCCGTTCGGCGCGCAAACCCGGCGTGCCCAAAGTCGCCGTCCTCAACCGGGACGACCCTTCGTACGGCTACTTCCGAGCCTTTGCGGCCGACGCGCACTGGTCCTACGGCTTCGCTCCCGAGGCCGACGTGCGGGCCCGGGACGTGGTGGCGGACCGCGAGGGCGTGCGCTTCGTGGCTGAGACGCCCCTGGGGGAGGTGGAACTCCGTTCGCCCTTGCCTGGGCAGTTCAACGTCTACAACTTGCTGGGGGCGCTGGCCGCGGCCCTGGCCCAGGGCGTCCCCCTGGAAGAGGCCCGCCGCGGGCTGGAGGCGGTCCGGGGCGTGCCGGGGCGCATGGAGCGGGTGGACCTGGGCCAGCCCTTTGACGTGGTGGTGGATTTCGCCCACACCCCCAACGCCTTGGAGCAAGCCCTGGAGACGGCCCGCGCCCTGGCACGGGGGCGCGTCATCGTCGTCTTCGGGTGCGCGGGCCTGCGGGACCGGGAGAAGCGCCCCCGGATGGGGGCGGTGGCGGCGCGCCTCGCCGACCTGGTGGTCCTCACGGCCGAGGACCCCCGCACGGAGAGCCTGGAGGCCATCCTGGAGGCCATCGCCGCCGGCTGCCGCGAGGCGGGGGGCCGCGAGGGGGAGACCTTCTGGAGCATCCCGGACCGGGGAGAGGCCATCCGGTGGGCGGTGGGCCTGGCGCGGCCGGGGGACCTGGTCCTCATCGCGGGCAAGGGGCACGAGCGCTCCATGTGCTTCGGCACGGTGGAGGTACCGTGGAGCGACCACGAAGCGGCCCGGGCTGCCCTCAGGGATCTGGGCTACGGGGAAAGGTGAGGACGTGCCGGCGGACGGCGCGAAGAAGGACGAGGCGGCCCAGAACCTCGTCCTTCTTCGCGGAAAGGAGGAGAGATATTCCCTTGTATCCACCGCCATTATAGGGCGGGGACGCCTTGCCGGGCAATAGTACCTTGGTCCTAACTGCCGTGCGTTCCTGGCCCGCGACTTGCATCAGGGAAAGGCGGTGCCCTGCCCGGCGGCCCTGGGGACTTGCAAGCGAGCCGTCAATTGACAAGAGCCTGGGCATGTGCTATCCTGCCCCAAGCCGTTGCCTTATGTAACGTTCTGGAAGGTGCGCAGATGATCAGACGGAGCGCTGTCCTGGTTGCGGTGTTGGGGGGACTTTTCGCCTGCCTGGCCCTGCTCGTGGGGTGGGGCAGCACGGCGGGCGCCGCGTCGTGGGGCGTCGCCCCGGACCTCGGGCCCCGCGCCCTGGCGGACGATTGCGCCGACGCCTATGAGCCAGACGACTCCATGGACCTGGCCAAACCCATCCTCCCCAATGTGCCTCCCCAGCACCACACCTTCCACCAGCCCTACGACGAAGATTGGGTGGTCTTCTGGGCTTCCCACCGCAGCGTCTACACCATCACCACCTCAGATCGCATCAGCACCACGGATACCATCCTGGACCTCTTTGACGCGGTGGGGACTTGGATCACCCGCTCCGACGACTACCCGGGCGGTGGACTGGCCTCACAGATCAGTTGGGTGCCAGAGGTGGATGGGGATTACTACGTCCGGGTGCGGGAGTACTACCGCCGGGGCGAGTGCCTAGGGTACCGGCTGGTGCTGTGCGAGCGGCCCCTCTGGCCCTACGCGGCCCTGCTGCCCCTGGTGCTGCGGCAGGAAGGGCTGCCCACCTGGACCCCCACGCCCACCTTGACGCCGGCGGCTTCTCCCACGCCGACCTCCACCCCGACGCCCACGCCCACCGCCACGCCTTCTCCGACGGTCACTCCCACCCCCACCGACACGGAGACGCCGACCATCACCCCCACGCCGACCGACACGGAGACGCCGACCATCACCCCCACGCCCACCGACACGGGGACGCCGACGGCCACGCCCACGGACACCGGCACACCCACGGAAACGCCCACGCCGACGGAGACGGGGACACCCACGCCCACCCCCACGGACACGGGGACACCCACGTCCACGCCGACGCCCACGCCCACCTCCACGGCCGTGGTGGACATCGCCCTCCTGCCGGTGGTCACCTTCGTCGGCCTGGGGGAGGAGTTCTACCTGGACGTCACGGTCCTGGCTGGCGAACAGCCGGTGGACGGCGTGCGGGTGGTGGTGACCTTCCCCACCGCCTACCTCACGGCCCTGAACGTGGAGCCCGGGCCGACGCTCCCCTGGGTGGCCGGCGTCGGCATGGACAACGTGGCTGGTACGGTGTACTACGAGGCTGGCCGCTCTCTGGCGGACCCGCCGCCGACGGGCACCTTCCTCCTGGCGCGCATCCGGTGGCGCGCCGAGGCCCTGAACGAGCCAGGCGCGGTGGTGGGGTTTGACCCGAGCCAGTGCGCGGTGGCCTACGCCGGCTACGACCGCAAGCGGCACCTCTACGGCGCGCTGGTGCACATCGTCACGGAGACACCCACCCCCACGCCGACCTCCACCTCTACGGCGACCTCCACCCCGACGCCCACCGCCACGGCGACGGCGACGCCCACGGCGACCGCCACGGACACCCCTACCCCAACGCCCACGGTGACCCCCACCCCGCCTGGCCCGGTGGACCTGGCCGTGAGCCCGCCTTTCTACGCCACGGCCACGGGGATGGACTTCGCCCTGGACATCGTGGCCCTGGCCGGCCCCCAGCCAGTGGATGTGGTGGATGCAGCCCTGACCTTCGCCCCTGCCCACCTCCAGGTGACCGGCATCACGCCAGGGACGGCGCTGGGCCAGGTCCTGGCCATGGACTACGACAACGTGGCGGGCACGGCGCGGTGCGCTGCCCAGCGTCGGCCGGCGGACCCTCCGCCCACCGGCACCTTCGCCGTGTGTCGGCTGCACCTGAGGGCGGGGGCCCCCACGCCAGGGACAACGCTGGCCTTTGACGCCGGGGCCTCCCACGTGGCCTACATGGGCCTGGACCTCCTGAGGAACACCATCAACGGCACAGTGGAAATCGCCGCGGGCACGGCCACGCCCACTCCCACGGCGACCCGGACCCCCACACCCACGGCGACGGCCACCGCCACGCCCACCCGGACGCCCAGCCCCACCGCCTCGGCCACGCCCAAGAGCCAGCGCATCGTGGTGCCGGGGATGCAGCACCCCAACGGCCTGGCCGTGGACCGCCGCTCGGGGATGGTCTACATCTCCAGCCGCGACAACGACCGGGTCTTCGTGCTGGACCGCCGGACGCGGGCCGCAGTGGCGTCCATCGCCGTGCCGAGGCTCCCCTTCGGCCTGGCGGCCAACGCGCTGACCCACCGGGTCTACGTCCCCTGCTTTGACGATGGCAAACTGGCCGTCATTGATGGGGAGACGAACACGGTCGTCGCCCTGCTGGACGTGGGCGTGGAGCCCACCTACGCCGCGGTGAACGAGAGCACGAACCGCGTGTACGTCGTCTCCCATGCGGCGAACCTCCTCTACGGCATCCGCGGGAGCGACAACGCCATCTGGAGGGTGGTGCGCACGGATGGCATCGGGGCCTTCGGCGTGGCAGTGGACCCGGTGGCGAACCGCGTGTACGTGAGCCACCGGGACACGGGCACGGTCACCGTCTTTGACGGCGCCACCCTGGACCAGGTGCCGGAGGGCACCCTGAACACCCGGGGCATCCCCTACGTGATGGCTGTGGATGGGGCGAACCGGCGGCTGTACGTCTACGTGCGGGGGCGCCACAGCGACCCGACGCGGGTGCAGATCTACAACCTGAACACCACGCCGGCCACGCTCCTGGCCGAGGTGGAGATTCCCTACGGCGGCCTGGATGGCGGCGGGGGGATCGCCGTGGACCCGGCGGCCCGCCGCGTCTACGTGACCAACAGCCTAAATAACACCCTGAGCATCCTGGACGGCCGGGCGGGCGCGGTGGTCACCACCATCCCCGTGGGGACGGACCCCTTCCCGGTGGCCTTTGATGCGCGGACTGGGGAGATCTGGGTGGGGAACCGCGCCGGCAACGACCTCTTCGTCTTCACGGATACGTACTGAGTGCTGGACCACAATAGAAGAGATTCCGTTTTCGGCCGTGCAGGTCGCGGTCGCAGTCTCGCAGTAGGGGCGCACGGCCGTGCGCCCCTACTCAGATCGCATATCGTCAAGAACCACCGTGGCGTAGTCTGAGGGAACCGGGCCGTCAACGGATCGGCCGACGACCGCGCGGAGGATGGGTAGGGGCAGGCCCTTGGGCCTGCCCCTACTCCGGGTTGGGCTTGACCAGGGGTTTGAGGGTCTTGCCCGCGGCAAACTCCTCAAAGGCCTCTTGCAGCGCGTCCAGGGGCACGACAGGGTGGAGCAACTGGCGGTAGCGGTCGGCTTGGGCGCGGAAGAGGTCCATGTTCTCCTGGGCTGCGGAGATGGGGAAGTAGTAGGAACGGATGTAGGCGCAGTCCTTCCGGCGCAACTCTGGCGTGGGCTGGATGGTCCAGGGGTTGTCGTTCTCCCCCAGGAAGAGGACTGCCCCTCCCGGTTCCACGAGGCGCATAGCCAGTTCGCGGGCCTTGTGGTGCCCGCTGGCCTCCACGACCACGGCGAAGCGGGAACGGAAAGAGTCGTCGTCCGGGGCGAGGGGGAGGGCGCCCCAGGAGAGGGCAACGTCCATCCTCGCCTGGGCTGGGTCGTACACGTAGGTGGCTTCCCACCCCATGCTGGAGAGGATGAGGTAACTCCCCAATCCCAAGGGGCCGCAGCCCACGACAGCCGCCTCATGGGAGCGGGCCGGGGAATTGGCGTGGCGGACGCACTGTTTGATCCCGTAGGCAGCGGTGCCGATGGTATCCAGGAGGAGCACGCCTTCGGCATCGGAGATGTCGGGGGGGAGGGGGATAACGTTCGCCGCGGGCACCACCAGGTACTGGGCGTAGCCGCCCGGGGTCTGCCAGCCCACCAACCCTCCAGGGGGATTTATGCATCGGTTGGTCTCCCCCACGCGGCAGAACTTGCAACGCCCACAGTAGCGGTGGATGTAAACTGCCCCCCGAGTGCCCAGGGGGAGGTCGGCCCCAGGGCCGTTTTCCACAACGGTGCCCGTCAGTTCGTGGCCTGGGGTCACCTGGGCCCCTCGGTAGAAGAGCCTCTTATCTGACCCGCACAGGCCGCAGTAACTGGTCTTGAGCAGGACTTCCCCTGGCCCGGGCTTGGGGACAGGGACTTCCTCTATTGCGATCTTGCCGTCGCCCAGGAACCTGGCGCTTCGCATGCGTGTGGGAACCATGGTGCTACCCTTTCACGGCGCCGGCGGTCAGGCCGCGCACCAGCCAGCGCTGCACGAACAAGGTCAGGATCAGGGGTGGGAGGCTGATGACGGTGGCCGCGGCGAA
>DAOTYM010000331.1:0-8873 GCA_034434775.1 Anaerolineae bacterium
CGCGGTCAAGTTGGTCTGCGATCTGCACCTGGTATCCCCCGTCAAGCGTTCAGTGTGCGAGGACCTTGTAGGGCAGCCAGGACGGGCCTGCCGGGTCCAGCCTCAGGAGGGCCACCAGATCCCCTTCCGGGCCGTGGCCGCGGGCCAGGTCCCCGGGCTGGAGGGAAGGCACCCTTCTGGCGGGCACGGGCTGGCCCTGGGAAAGCCGGCGGACCTCGCCCGCGTCCAGGTCCACCCGGGGGAGGTGCTCCACCGCCGTCTCCAGCGGGAGGAGCCACTGCCGCCACCCCTCCGGGCCCGCGGCCAGGAGGGCCTCCAGAGGCACGGCCTCCTCCAGGCGGAAGCGGCCGCTGCGCAGCCGCACCAGGTCCACCAAGTGGGCGCCGCACCCCAGGGCCTGGCCCAGGTCGTGGGCCAGGGAGCGGATGTACGTCCCCGCGCTGCAGGTCACCTCCAGCGTCAGGCGGGGCGGGTCCCATGCCACCAGGTCCAGTTGCGCGATCTCCACCTCGCGAGGGTCGGGGCGCAAGGGCTTTCCGGCCCGGGCCAGCCGGTACAGGGGCACGCCCCCTTTCTTCAGGGCGGAGAACGGAGGCGGCGTCTGCAGGACCTTGCCCCGGAAGCGGACCAAGGCCGCTTCCACCTGCTCCCTTGTCACGCCGGAGGGATCGCGCGCGGCCGTGACCTGGCCGGTGCGGTCGTAGGTGTCGGTGCTGCGCCCCAGTTCCACCACGGCCCGGTACTGCTTGGGCGAGCCGATGAGGAACTCCGCCAGGCGCGTGGCCTTCCCCAGGCAGACCACCAGGACCCCCGTGGCGAAGGGGTCCAGGGTGCCCCCGTGGCCCACCCGCCGGACGCCCGTGTGCCGTCGGATGCGGTCCACCACGTCGTGAGAGGTGGGGCCCTCCGGCTTGTGGACGTTCAGGAAGCCCGACACCTCGCGCATGTTCCCTGCCCTACGGGTCCAGGGGGCGCTGGTCCCGGATGGCCTGGGCCAGCGCGGCCAACACCCGCTCCCGCGCTTCGGGAAGGGGGCCCGATAGCGTGCAGCCAGCCGCCTGCGGATGCCCCCCGCCGCCCAGGCTCAGGGCCACGCCCGAGACATCCACGCCGGCCACGGAGCGGAACCCCACTTCCACCCGGCCGTCCTCCTTCTCGGTGAAGACCACGGCCACGTCGGCCCCCTCCGCAGCGATGAGGAAGTTCACCAGGCTCCCGTTGCTCACATCGCTGCCCCCGGCCAGGCGCTGCATCTCCTGGGTGACCTCGGCCCAGATCACGCGGCCATCCAAGTGGACGGTCTGCAGGGCCAAGCCCCACAGGCGGATGCTGGAAAAGGGCCGCCGGTTGAAGGCATAGTGCATCACCCGGCGCAGGGAGGCCCCAGCCTCCATCAGGCGCATGGCTGCGGCCAGTTCCCCCGGCCCCGTGTTGGGCGTGCGGAAGCCGAGGGTGTCGGTGACCAGCCCGTTGAGCAGGCAGAGGGCGACCTGGCCGTCCAGTGGGATGCCCAGGTGGTCCACCAGGTCCAGCACCAACTGGGCCGTGGACGCCTTGGAGGGGTCCACCCAGTTCCACGTGCCGAAGCGGACGTTGGTGACGTGGTGGTCTATGTTGGCCAGGGGCACCCCCTGGAGCCGGTCCGCGTCGTAGGCCGCGCCCATGCGCTCCCGGTCGCTCCCATCCAGGGAGATGACCAGGTCCACGCCCGTGGGGTCCGGCGCCTGCACGATGCGCCCGCTGCCCGGCAGGTACCGGTAATGCCGCGGCACCGGGTCCGCGCAGGCCAGGATGACCTCCTTGCCCAGCCCCTCCAGGGCCCAGCCCAGGCCCAGGAGGGAGCCGATGGCGTCGCCATCGGGCGAAACATGGGTGACGACGAGGATGCGTTGGGCTTTCCGGATAGATTCTGCGATGGCCTCCACCTCGCGCGGGTGGGGCGAGCCTGGGTGAAGGTCATTCATCGTCCGCGTGCGACTCCTCGGTTTGGATCTGGGCCAGCAGTTCCTCAATCCGCAGGCTGTGCTCCACACTGTGGTCCACCCGGAACTCCAGGTGGGGGATGAAGCGCAGCCGGATGCGGGTCCCCAGTTCGTGCCGGAGGAAGTTGGCCGCGTGCTCCAGCGCCAGGAGGGCCTGCTTCTGGGCGTCCTCGCCCAGCGCGCTGAAGTACACCCGCGCCAGCCGCAGGTCTGGCGAGACGTCCACGTGGGTCAACGTGACCAGGCCCACGCGCGGGTCGCGCACTTCCCGTTGGATCAGGAGGCTCAGTTCCTCCTGGATCAGTTCTGCCACACGCCGCTGCCTTCTCGTCGTCATCGGTTCACGCCTGACCCTGCTTCTTCAGGGTGTAGACCTCAATGATATCTCCTTCCACAAAGCCCTCAAACCCCTCCAGGCCGATGCCGCACTCAAACCCCGCGGCCACCTCCCGCACGTCGTCCTTGAAGCGCTTGAGGGAGGCGATGCTCCCATCGTAGACCACCTCTTCCCCTCGGCGGATGCGCGCCTTGGCCCCCCGCACCACCTGGCCATCCAGGACGTAGCATCCAGCGACCGCGCCGCGCTTCGGGATGCGGAAGATGGCCCGCACTTCCGCGTGGCCGAGCACCTCTTCCACGTAGACCGGCTCCAGGAGGCCCTTGAGGGCTTTCTCCACGTCCTCCAAGAGTTGGTATATCACTTCATAGACGCGGATGTCAACTCCCTCGGCCTCGGCCAGGCGCCGGGCGGCCTGGTCCACCCCCACGGCGAACCCGACGACGATGGCTTTGGAGGCCGCAGCCAGCATCACGTCCGACTCGGTGATCTCGCCTGGGGCGGCGTGGAGGATGTTGACCTTCACCTGGTCGGTGCCCAGTTGGGCGAGGGAGTTGGTGATGGGCTCAATGGCCCCCTGTTCGGAGGCCTTGAGGATGATGTTGAGTTCCCGGGCCTCGCCGGCCTGGATGCGGCTGAAGAGGTCCTCCAGACTGACGGCCCGGACCTGCTTCGCCGCGGCGGCGCGTTTGGCCTCGGCCCGCTCCTCCACGATGGCGCGTGCCGTCTTCTCGTCCGCCACCACCTCAAAGATCTCGCCCGCTTCGGGGACCTGGGGGAGGCCGAGGATGGCCACCGGAGTGGAGGGCTTGGCCTCGCTGACCGGCTGGCCCTTGTCGTCAAACATGGCCCGCACGCGGCCGTACTGCTCCCCGATGACCACGATGTCGCCGACGCGCAGGGTTCCGGCCTGCACCAGGAGGGTGGCCATCACCCCCCGGGCGCGGTCCACCCGGCCCTCAATGACCGTGCCCTTGGCCGGGCGGTTGGGGTTGGCCCGCAGGTTGGCCACCTCGGTGACCAGGAGGATGTTCTCCAGGAGTTCGTCAATGCCAATGCGCTGTTTGGCCGAGATGGGCACGCAGATGACGTCGCCGCCCCAATCCTCCACCACCAGGCCTAGGTCGGCCAGTTGCTGCTTCACCCGCTCAGGGTTGGCGTTGGGCTTGTCAATCTTGTTCAGCGCCACCAGGATGGGCACGTTGGCGGCTCGGGCGTGGTCAATGGCCTCTTTGGTCTGGGGCATCACGCCGTCATCGGCGGCCACCACCAGAACGGCCAGGTCGGTGACCTGCGCGCCCCGGGCCCGCATGGCGGTGAAGGCTTCGTGGCCCGGTGTGTCCAGGAAGGTGATCTTCTTGCCCGCCACCTCCACCTGGTAAGCCCCGATGCGCTGGGTGATGCCGCCGGCCTCCCGCGCCACCACGTTGGTATCGCGGATGGCGTCCAGCAGGGTGGTCTTGCCGTGGTCCACGTGGCCCAGCACCGTGACCACCGGGGGACGGGGTTCCAGGGCCTCGGGTTTTTCCTCCTCGGCCAGGACCTGGCGCAGGGTCTTGGGAGCGGCCTCCGCCTCCTCCACCTTCTCCACCACCGGGGGCGCTTCGGGCTTGGCCTCCACGCCCATCTCCGCGGCCACGATGGCCGCGGTATCAAAGTCCAACTGCTGGTTGATGTTGGCGATGATGCCCAGGTTCATCAGGGTCTTGATGACGTCAATGGGGCTGACCTGCATCCGCTCCGCCAGTTCCCGGACGGTCACGGAAGGAGGCAGGACCACCTCCGTGGGCCGGGGTGGGGCCTCCACCCGGGGCCGGGGCGCGGGGGCTTCCGCCACCCTGCGTGGGGGACGGTGGCCCCCTCCGGGCTTGGCCGCTGGGCGGGGAGGCGCCTCCCGGGCCACGGGGGCCTTCTTCCGCTCGCCCCCGGCCCCCTTGGAGTTGGAAGGCGGGCGGGGCGTGCTCGGTTTGGCGCGCGTCGCCTCGGCCTCTTCGGGGCGCGGCGGCTTCCGGGGCCCGGTGGGCTTCTCCGGCCTGACTTGCTTCGCCTCTGGGGCCGGGCGAGCCCCTTCACGCGCTTTATGGTTCTCGGGGGGTGTCCCTCGGCGAGGGGACCCCTTCTGTCCTTCTCGTTTGGCCATCTCCGTCCCTCCTTTCAGGCCGCGGGGCGCTGGCCCCTGCCGGCCTGGACAGGCTGCATGTTGCGGGCGGCCCGAGGGCCGCGACGCCGAGACGATGTACGGAACGACCGGGGGCAAGGGGGAGAGGGAGGCCTGGGGGTACGCCCGGGGCCCTGGCCACCTGCTGCCAGGGCTCCGGGCGACCGTTGGGCTTCCTTACGGGGAAGGCTCAACGCCTTGGGCGCTGAGGGAGAGAGGCTGGCAGATGAGCGATGTGCTTCGGTGCTTCAGCACACCATAGTCAGTCCTCCCCTTCCCCTGCCACCGGCAGTGTCTGGGCGAACTCCTCAAGCCGGGCCATTTCCGCGTCCGTCAGCCTCGTGCGCAGGGCGTGGTCCAATCGCCTCTGCCGCAGGGCGATCTCCCAGCAGGTCCGCTTGGGGCACAGGTAGGCGCCACGCCCACCTTTCTTACCGGTGGCGTCCACCTCAATCTCCCCGGTGGTGGACCGGAGGACCCGGATCAGGGTCCTCTTGTCCTTCACCTGGCGGCACCCCACGCAGGTCCGCTGGGGGACATGCTTCTGGCGCATCAGGATCCCTCGGCTCAGAACTCTTCGTACTCTTCCCAGTCCTTGCGGCGGCTGGGCTTGCGCACCCTTTGGACGATGATTTCATCCGTCTCCTCGTCGTAGACCAGGCGCCGCTTCTTCCCGCTCTTCTTGCCCTTCTTCCGCTTCTTCTTGGATTCGCCCTCGTATTCCCCTTCCTCGTCGCCTTCAAACTCGTCGTACTCGTACAGGTCCAGGTCGGGCTCCAGCGCCGTCTCCAGGGCGAGGGCGGGTTCCGCCTCCAAGGCGGGCTCCCTCTCTTCTTCTACTTCTACTTCTTCTACTTCGGCCTCCTCCACCTCTGGAGAGACCTCCAGGGCGACCTCTTCGGCGGCCGCCGGCGCCGGGGCTTCCTCCACCAGAGCGGGCTCCTGGGCAACCGGGACCTCTTCCGCCGCGGGCAGGGCCTCGGCCACCTCCTCAGGCTGGAGGGCAGCGGCCTCTACCGCCGGTTCGGGGATCGTCTCCTCGGCGGCCTTCACGGGCTCAAGGGCCTGGGCCGCGGCCTTGGCACGGCTCTTTTCCAAGAGCAGGGCCTCGGCCAGGGCGAGGAGGTCCTGCGGCTCCGCAGGCTTGGCCGCCTCGGACGGCCGCTTGAGCAGTTCCTGGGCCGCCTCCGTCGCGCTCTTGATGTCAATGCGCCAGCCGGTCAGGCGGGCTGCCAGGCGGGCGTTCTGCCCCTCGCGGCCGATGGCCAGCGACAGTTGGTTCTCCGGCACGATGACGATGGCCGTCCGGGTGTCGGCGGATTCGTCCAGGAGCACGTTCAGGACCTTGGCTGGGCTCAGCGCGTTGGCGATGAAGGTGGCCACGTCGGGGCTCCACTCCACCACGTCAATCTTCTCGCCGTTGAGTTCGTTGACGATGTTCTGGATGCGGACCCCCCGCATGCCCACGCACGAGCCCACCGGGTCCACCCCCGGCTGGAGCGCGGTCACCGCCACCTTGGACCGGGAGCCAGGCTCCCGGGCGATGGCCTTGATCTCCACGACGCCGTTGAAGATCTCCGGCACCTCCAGTTCCAGAAGGCGCTTGAGCATGTTGCGGTGCGTGCGGGAGACGGTGATCTTGACGCCTTTGGTGCCCTTCTCCACCTCGGTGACGTAGGCTTTGACGCGGTCGCCAGGGCGGTACCGCTCGCCAGGGATCTGCTCCGAGCGGGGCAGGTGGGCCTCCGCCTTGCCCAGGCTGAGGACGATGCCGTAGTCTCCCACGCTGCGCACCGTGCCGATGACGATCTCCCCCTCCTTCTCGGCGTATTCCGCGTACACCCGCTCCCGTTCCGCCTCTCGGATGCGCTGCATGATGACCTGCTTGGCGGTCTGCGCGGCGATGCGCCCGAAGTTGTTGGGGCTGACTTCAAGGGCGATGGTCTGCCCCACCTTGGCTTCGGGGTCCACCTTCTGCGCCTCTTCCAGGGCGATCTCCGTGCGCTCGTCGTCCACCTTCTCCACGACCTGCTTGTGGACGAACAACCGGACGGTGCCTCGTTCCAGGTCCACCTTGGCCGTCACGTTCTGGCCGGCCCCGTGGTCCCGCTTGTAAGCCGAGACCAGGGCAGCCTCCACGGCCTCCAGCACCACCTGCACCGGCAGGTCCCGTTCCGCGCTCAGCTGGTTGATGGCCATCAGGAATTCGCTTTTCATGACCTACATCATCTCCTCACAGGTCCAACGCAGGCCACGGGTTCTCCAACCCTCCTTTCAAGTTGCAGGGGAGCGGGCTTCAACCCTCACGCCAACAAAAAAGTGGGGAGTCCCCACTTTGTCGGCTTTCATCTCTCGTGACCGCTGCCATTATAACACAGGGGCTCCAATTGGGCAAATTGCGCGCCCCCGTTGACTCTCTCGCGCGGCAGAGGGGCCTCTCCCCACCCCGGGAATCAGGAGGGGCGGTTCATGGGAACCGCCCCCCTGGCCTTGCCCCTGCTACAAACCTCACCCCTACCCCTGGGCCCCTTCTCCTCTCCGCATGCGGAAAGGGAATGGGGTAAGGTCGGTAGGGGCAATTCACGAATCGCACCTCCAGACCGATGCCCTGCCTGAGCCCCGATCTGAACCAGTGGGCGAAAAATGTAGGAGCGAGGCATGCCTCGCTCCTACTACAAACCTCACCCCTACCCCTGGATCCCTTCCCCTCTCCGCACGCGGAAAGGGAATGGGGTGAGGTGGGTAGGGGCAATTCATGAATTGCCCCTACCCACCTCGTCCTTACCCCCTGGCCTCCCCCCTTCCCCACATGCGGAGAGGGGAGAGCGAAGGGTGCCCCCTACCTCGCGGGGATGCCGTAGGTGATGGTCAGTTTCGGCCGGATGGAGACGCTATCCTCCCCTGAGGCGAAGGTGTACATCACCTTCACATCCCCGTAGGCTTTGAGGACCAGGCCGTAGTTGGCCGAGGGGTTCTGCACCCATCCCCGCACGGCTTCCGTCACATCCCATTCGTACCAGGTGCTGATGTACTCCACGTACCGCCGGTCCAAGGGGTCCCCGGCCCGGTCCACGCCGGGCTCGTTGCAGCCCGCGGCGGCCCAGGTCTGGCCCGCCAGGGGCCGCGTCCACGTCGCTTGGTCCACAACCCAGGGGCGCAGCACCGGGTAGATCCAGGCGTGCAGCGGCCCGCTGTTGGAGCGCGAGACCGCGTACAGGCTCAGGGTGGCCCGGATGACGTGGGCATCCCGCGGGATGCTGGAGACGTCAAAGCGGAACAGGGAGGCGATGAGGTCCGGCGTGCGGATCTGGACCGGGTGGTCCAGGTGGTAGTTGGTGTTGGGCGAGTAGGAACTGATGTAGGTATCCTGGGCCCCGGTGTAGCCATCCACCCCCTGGCGGAAGGTCACGGTGACCGTGGCCTGGAGGCGCGGCGTGGGGGTGGGCGTGAGCGTGGCGGTGGGCACGGGCGTGGCCGTCGGAGGAGGCCCCAGCCGGTAGCGGACCACCAGTTTCGGCCGCAGGCTCTCGGTGGGGTACTCCGACGAGGCGAACAGGTACTCCACTGGCGTTTCGGGATGGTCCACCACCCGCACGGTGAGGCCCTTGTTCGCCCCGGGCGTGAAGACCCAGTCCTGCACCATCTCCGTCACGTCCCACTCGTACCAGGTGTTCACATCCGTCATGGTGATGAGGTCCGTGGGCCTGAACCAGCGGTCCGTGAGGGGGTCGTTGGCCCCCGGCACGCCCCAGGGGACCCCGTTCGCCGCCTGGTTCCAGGTGGCCTGTTCCTCTTCCCAGGCCCGCTTCATCTGGTAGGTGGCCGGCCAGGTCCAGTTGGCGTTGCTCCGCTGGATGACGTACATCTGGAGCCGGGCCGACTCAATGGTCGCCGTGCTGGGGATGGACGAGACGTCAAAGTAGAGGAGGCCGGCCTCAATATCCCCGGAGCGGATGCGCACGAAGGTGGCCGTGCCCAGGTTCCGGTCGGGGTACCACTGGATGATGTCGGTGTCCCGCGTCCCGGTGTAGCCGTTGCGCCCCTGCTGGAAGGTGACCTCTATCGCGCTGCCCGGAGCGGAGGTCGGCGTGGGAGTAGCGGTGGGCGCAGGGACGGTGGCGGTCCGAGTGGGCGTCGGCGTCGGCGCAACAGTGTAGCGCACCACGAGGCGGGGCCGGTAGGCCGGGTCTGGCCACTCCCGAGAGGCGAAGTCGTACTGTACCGACACCTTCCCCGAGGCCTTGACGATGACGCCGTAGTTGGCCTGCCCCTGGACCCACGCCTGCACCACCGGCGTCACGTCAAAGGCGTACCACCGGCTGGAGGCGTCCACCGTCTGGCTCGCAGTGGCCGTCTGCGCCCGGTCGCCTGTGCCGTTGCACCCCGCCCCCTGCCA
>DAOTYM010000332.1:0-5220 GCA_034434775.1 Anaerolineae bacterium
CCCAGGCCCGGACCTGGGCCCCTGGAGGCGCTGCATCGCACGCCGCCCGGATGAGGGCCTTCCCCCACCCCTGCCGGCGGAAGGCCGGGCGCACCGCCAGGAGGTCCAGTTCCCAGCGGGTGCCCTCCAACCCCTCGGTGCGGAAGGCGCAGATGTACCCCACCGGCTCCCCGGCGAGGAAGCCCAGCCAGACCTGGACCTTCCCGCCGCGCGCCAGGGCGACCAGGTCCTCTTCGCTGTAGAGGCACTGGCGGAACGTCTCTCCGTCCACTTGGAGGACGGCGCGGGCGTCTTCCTGGGTGGGCTGCCAGGGCCGGATGGCGGGGGGCATCTCCCAAGGCGCTCTACCGGGCGTCAGGGCCTAGCGTTTCCGCACCCGCCCCGAGGCCCAGCGGTAGGCCCCCATCACGGCGAAGGCCAGCAGGCCGCCGGCAAGGGCCGTCGCCAGTTGCGGCCAGCGCATCATGTTCCACATGGCCTCGGGGATGGCGACGGGTTGCACGCCGCCAGGCCCTGCCAAGGCGAGCGGCCGCGCCTGGAGCAGGGCTACAGAGGCGTACAACAGCGCGAACTTGGCCACGGCCCCGCACACCAGGGCCACCCCTCGGTGGAACTGGCGCAGCGCGCCGTACACGCCCACCAGCGTGGCGTTCCCCAGGGCGATGAAGGGGATCATCACCACCAGGGGCAGCGGCAGGATCCCCCGCAGCGCCGCCCCCATGGGCGTGAGCATGCCCACCACCATGGCCTGGCTCACGCCCAAGGCCTCCACCGTGAGGAGGAGCAGCGCGTTCACCAGGGGTCCGGTGACCGCCTGGGGCAGGCCCAGGTTGGTGATAGCCAGGGCCAGAGCCGCGGCCAGCGCCAGGCGGGCCAGGCCTATCCAATCCACGCTCCACGCTTGGAGTCGTTCCATCGGCTTCACAGGCATCCTCCCTAGATCCGTTCCACAGTCACCTGCTTGTTCCGCTCCTGCAGCAGGCGGACCAGTTCCTTCACGTACACCATGCGCATGGGTTCGCCGCGGACCAGGTCCGCCACCTGGTTGGGGTTCAAGGCGGTCCCCACCAGGAGGTGGACCTCATCCGCGGTGAGCAAGATGTGGGCCAGGCGGGTAGCAGACTCGTCGTCGTGGGGGAGGTCCCGCACCGTGCGGGCGCGCTCCAGGAGTTCAACCGCCATGCCCAGAGTGATGATCCCCTCCGTGACCAGGTCCACGCCCTCCAGGCGGGCCGGGGGCGGCGTGCGCTTTTTGGCGCGGTCCTGCCGTTTGCTGGGAGGGAGCCACTCCACCTCCAGCCGGCGGCCCAAGACGCGGGCGGCGATCTGGGCTGTGGTTCCCCCACAGATGACCTTGAGCCCCTCCGCAGCCATGAGGCGGTTCACGGCCTCGGCGTCGCGGGCCGGGTCCGCCGGCGGCCCGGTCCAGAGGGTGACCCGCACCGCCTCCCGCACCCGCATGGCGACGGCCGTCGCGTCATCCCCTGGCTTGCCGTCGTAGAGTTTCAGGCAGGTCCGCTTGAGGGCCTGGGCCAGTTCGTAGGCATCGCCCCCGGTCTGGGCCCAGCGCCGCACGGCCGTGGCGATATTCTCCCAGCCCCAGCCCAGCCTGTAGAGGCCCCCGACGCCGGCGTGGACGTAGCCGTCGCTCACCAGGACCATGTAGTCGCCCTTCTGCAGCCGGAACCGGGCCTCGCGGATGAGCCGCCCGGCGACGGTCCGTTCGGCCAAGGGGAGGTCCACCACCTGGCCTGCCCTCACCAGGATCAGGGGCGGGCAGTCGTACTCCACCAGGTAGGCATCCCGGGCGCGGTCCACCTTGAGCATGGCAAAGGTGGCGTAGGCCAGGTGCCGCTCCTGGCACTCGGGCAGGGTTTCGGCCAGGGTCTCCAGGACCTCATCGGCGGTGGCCCCTTCCCGGAACATAACGGCCGCGATGCGGCTGGTGAGGGTGGCCAAGATGTTGGCCTTGACGCCGCTCCCCAGGCCGTCGGAGAGGACCACCACCAGGGAGGTGGGCGTAGTGGTCACCTCCACGTGGTCGCCGCAGAGTTCCTCGCCGGCCTTGTTGAGGCTCTCCCAGGCGACCTCCACGATCTGCCTCATTCGCCCTGTCCCTCTTGCAGAAGGCGCGCCAGTTTGGCGACCATCACCTTGGTGGCCGCGGTGGACTCCCCCAGGAGTTGGGCGATCTCCTGGGCCACCCGCATCTGCTGGTTGACCACCTCCTGGGTGCGGCGGAGGGTCTCGGCCCGGAGGCGCTCCAGTTCCTCCTCGCTGCGCACCCGCTCAGTTATGTCCCGCAGGATGCCCACCAAAAGGCGCTGGCCGGCCACCGGCACCACGGTTTGCTCCACAATCAGGTCTGGCCGCAGGCGGACGACCTCCCCCAGGATGGGCTGGCCTGTGTCCCGCACCTTCAGGAACCCTTCCACGGCCGGCATCACCGTGCGGAGGGGCTCCCCCTGCACGGCGGAGAGGTGACAGCCGAACATGCGCTCGGCCGAGGGGGACATGTCCTGGAGGTGCAGGTCGGTGTCCACGACCAGCACGGCGTCGGGGGTCACGTCCATGACCATGCGGCAGAGGGACTCCGCCCGGCGCCGCATGTAGGGGATGCACATCGTGGCCTCGGCCATGCCCTGCAGCACGGCGATGGCCTTCTCCCGACACGTAGGATAGCCGCACGCCCCGCAGTTCAGTTCGTCCTCTGGGCCGTACTTCTCCACCTGGCGCAGGACTTCCCGGATCTCCTCCTCGGTGAACTGGGGCTGCGGGACGTGCTTGTCCTGGTAGGTGCGGGAGAGGTCCGGCCACTCGTCGCGGGTGGGCAGGGGTTTGGGCTGGCGCCGTGAGGCGTACTCCAACACCCGCTGGCGGGCCAGGTAGACGCCCTCCGAAGCAGAGGCCATGGCTGGCCCGTTGATACACCCCCCTTCGCAGGTCATCAGTTCCACCAGGCATGCGGCCAGTTTCCCCTGGCGGATGCCCCGCAGCACGTCCTGGCAGGCTTCCAGGCCGGAGGTGGTCACCACGTGGCTGCTGAGGAGGTCGGTGTCCAGGCGGGCCGTGCCCACCAGGCCCCCTTCCACTGGGAAGGCGCGGGCACTGGCCCGCGGGGCTGGCTCCCGGCCGTCGTCCGGCGGCGGCAGGGCGACCCCGGCCTCCTCCATCCACTGCTTCAGTTCCTCAAAGGTCAACGCGGCGTTGACCACCCCGGCCACCGGCGCATCGCGGATTTCCTCCTTCTTGGCGATGCAGGGACCGATGAAGACGATCAGGGCATCGTCCCCGTACTGCTGGCGCAGGTAGCGGCCGTGGGCGATCATGGGCGAGACAACGGGCGCCAGGTGCGGCAGGAGGTCGGGGTAGTACTTCTCTATCAGGAAGACCACCACCGGGCACGAGGACGAGATGATGGGCCAGCGGTCCCGGGCCTGTTCCACCCACTCCCGATGGGCCTGGCCTACCATCTCGGCGCCGAAAGCCGTCTCGCCGGCCGCGGCGAAGCCGAGGGCGCGGAGGGCCTCCTCCATCTGGCTGAAGACCTGCATGCGGAAGTAGGCCGGGGCCGAAGGCGCGACGGAAGCCACCACGGTGCGCCCGGCGGCGAGGGCTTCCTGCACCAGAGGGCGGTCGTCCCGCACCGTCTTGGCCCCCTGGGGGCAGGCGCGGACGCACATCCCACAGGCGATGCAGAGTTCAGGCACCACGCGGGCCTGGTTTTCCTGCACCCGGACGGCCTTCACGGGGCAGGTGCGCACGCAGCGGTAGCAGTCGCGGCAGCGCGCCGCATTGGTGGAAACGACCCAGTCTTTTCTCACGGTGTCCCTCTCTTCGCCCTGGGCAGCACGGCCTCTCGGAAGAACCGCGCCGCCTCCTCCGGGTGGACCTCCCGATACAGGTCCTCTCCCACCCGGAGGGATACGCCGGTAGAGCATTCTCCCATGCAGAAGGATCCCTCCAGTTCCACCTGGCCTTCCAAGCCGGCTTCTTGGATGAGGGATTCCAGGGCCGCGGCCAGGTCATCCGCGCCCCGCACGGCACAGGAACTGCCTACGCAGATGGTGATCTTCAGCATGTCCAGCCCTGTCCCGGCTTCCTTCCCCGCCAAGGGCCTGGAAGGGGTTTTGTGACATATCTCACAAAGAGGATAACACAGGGTGCAAGTTTCTGTCAAATCTCCTTTGCCCTGTGCCATGGGGGCAGGGAGGGATTTCCTCTTCTCCAACCATCTCTTCGCTATGGGAAACCGCTCAGGACCCGATCCCCCACGATGCCGAAGGCGCTACCAGGCTCGGCGCAGCGCAAGGGATGGCAAGGTCGGCACGGATCTCCCTACCTTAGCAACCAGAGGCATGTAGAGCCTCGCCGCCGCTCCGCGGAACTCGTACGCCCCGATGTCGGGCCGGGCGTCGCGGGGGCGGTTCTCCAGGTCCACCGTCGGCGCGCCGTTGGACGTGCCGGCGTCCACTGCCGGACTGCCGGCCTGCAGGTGGTAGTCGCCCACCTCGCCCCAGGCCGGCCGGACGAAGCGCGGGTCGCCGCAGAGGTTCCCCGCGCCCAGCGAGGCGATGTTGGCGCAGGTGTAGGTCGCCTCGCCGTGGGTCAGGACCGTCTCGTTCTGCGGCAGGTGGAAGAGGTTGTGGTCGGCCACCAGAGTGCTGTTGCCGTGAACGTAGATGGGGCACTCCGGTCCGCGCCCGCTGAAGATGCTGTTCCGCACCATCACCTGCACCGGCACGGGGTTTTCGTACTGCACGTACATCAGGTAGTTCTGGCCCACATGGTCGTCCACCGTCACGTTGACGATTTCAAAGCGGGCACCCGCCTGTTCCACCTGGTCAATCACGATGGCTGCCCAGGGGGAGGGCTCGGCGTTGCCATCGCCGCGACCGTAGATGAGGGTGTTCTCAATGCGGCTGCCGTCGGCCCACACCTTCACCCCGTCGCAGGAGTTGTTGGCAACGACCGAGCGGCGGATGGCCGTGTTGGCCGCCTTGGAGTCCAGCCCGTCGCCGTAGTTGTGCTCGGCCACCGTATCCTCAATCAGGATCGGCCCTCGGGAGGGCTCAATGCCGAAACCACCGGGGCGGTCGTAGGGGCGGTCGGAGCCATCGCCGCCCTGGTAGTAGTGGCCGCTCCAGGAGAGGAAGCAGCCGCGGATGGTCACATCACGCCAGCCGCCGTGCTCGCCAGCCGGGCCCCCCAGCGCGCCGA
>DAOTYM010000333.1:0-1853 GCA_034434775.1 Anaerolineae bacterium
GCCCCCCCGAAAGGCTCAGGAGCCCGACCCCATCCCCCTCTGGCAAGGGGCAGGTGAGGAACAGTTCCGCCGCCTCCAGGAGTTCGTCCAGGGTGTCCAGGCGGACCACCCCCAGCCGCCGGAAGGCCGCATCGCAGACCGCGTCCGAACCGGCCAGGCTTCCGGTGTGGGCTTGGACGGCGCGCTGCGCCGCCTCGGAGCGGCCCACCTTGACCACGAGGACCGGTTTCCCGGCCTCCGCCGCGGCCTGGGCCGCGGCGACGAACTTCTGAGGGCTGCGGATCCCTTCCAGGAAGGCGATGATGACCTTCGTCTGGGGATCGCGGACCAGGTGCGCCAGGTAATCGGCGCTGTCCAGCACCGCCTCATTGCCGCTGGAGATGAGGTACCGGAAGCCGAAGCGGGCCGCGTTGGCCAGGCCCAGGCAGATGGCCCCGCTCTGGACCACAGCCGAGACGCCCCCGGCCTTCGTGGCCGGGCTGAGGGCCACGCTGTAGGTCGCCACGCGGTCCACCAGGTTGGCCACGCCGATGCAGTTGGGCCCGCACACCAGGAGCCCCGACTGCGCTGCGAAGCGAGCCAGGTCCGCCTGGCGGGTCTTGCCCTCCGGCCCGGCCTCGGCAAACCCGCTCGCCAGGACCCAAGCCGCCTTCGCCCCTGCTTCCACCGCGGCCTCCAGCGTGGGCAGCACCTTCTCCGCCGCCAGGAGGACCGCTACCGAGTCCACCGGGCCGGGGAGCGAGCGCAGGTCCGGGTAGCAGGGGAACCCCAGCACCTCCCGGTACTTCGGATGCACGGCATAGACCGCCCCGGCGTAGCCCAGGTTCCGCAGGTTCTCCAGGACAAGGCGGCCGGCGCTCCCGTGCCGTTCGGAAGCGCCGACCACCGCGATGGCCTTGGGGCTCAGGAGCGGGGTGAGGTCTCGGAAAAGCCCCTCGTGCATGTTCCCTTTGTCCTCGCCTTCTACTCGCGCCCGGTCACCAGGGCCAGGAGGGCCATGCGGATGGGGACCCCATTGGCCACCTGGCGGAAGTAGGCCGCGCCCTCGTAGGCATCCACGTCCGTGGTGATCTCATCCACGCGCGGCAGCGGGTGCATGATGGTGATGCCTGGCTTGGCCTGCCGCACCATGGCCATGTCCACCACGTAGGAGCCCTTCAGGCGCTCGTACTCGGCCGGGTCGGCGAACCGCTCCCGCTGGATGCGGGTCACGTAGACCACGTCGCTCTCTCGCATCGCAGCAGCCAAGTCCGCGGTTTCGGTGATGTCCGCGCCCCGCCGGCGCAGGTCCTCGGTGATCTCCGCGGGCATCTCCAGGCTGGGCGGCGCGGCGAAGAAGAGTCGCATGCCGAAGCGCACCAGCAGGTAGGCCAGGGAGTGGACCGTGCGGCCGTTCTTCAGGTCGCCGGCGAGGGTGACCGTCAGGCCCTCCAGCCTGCCCTTTTCCTTCTGGATGGTGTAGACGTCCAGCAGGGCCTGGGTGGGGTGCTGGCCCGCGCCGTCCCCGGCGTTGATGACCGGGATGGCCACCGCGTCGGCAGCCACCTGGGCCGAGCCCTTCTCCGGATGGCGGATGACGATGACGTCGGCGTACCCCTCCACCGTCCGCACCGAGTCGGCCAGGCTCTCCCCCTTGGCTGCCGACGAGGTCTTTGGGTCGGCCACGGTGATGACCTGCCCTCCCAGCCGCAGCATAGCCGTCTCAAAGGACAGGCGCGTGCGGGTGCTCGGCTCAAAGAAGAGGGTTGCCAGGATCAGCCCTTCCATGTTGTTCAGGCGGCCGCCGCACTGGAGCACGGATTCAAACCGCGCCGCCGTGCGCAGGATGAGGTCCAGTTCCTCATCCGAAAGGG
>DAOTYM010000334.1:0-4110 GCA_034434775.1 Anaerolineae bacterium
TCGGAGCCTGTTCCGCATCGCCTCCTCCTCACCAGAGAGGGCCGCCCGGCGGGGCCAGCGCGTCCGGCGGACCGGGGCGGAGGCGGTAGACGGTGATGGTGCACGACCGCACCCGCCCCCACGCCCACAAGACGGGCTCCAGCCCGAAGCCAGCCCCTGCCAGGGCCACCCGCTCTGCCGCCAGGGGGTGCCACGAGGGGGCTACCAGGTAGCCGCCCTGGGAGCGGAGGGCCAGGTCCGCCAGGACCTGGGCCTGGGGGTACCACCGGTGGTCCACCGGCGCGCCGTAGAGGTAGTACCCCAAGTGCCACCCCAGCCAACGGTGGTAGACGGGTTCGCCGGGCCCCACGTGCTCCCGCAGCCAGAGGGCCGCGGTCCGCATCCCGTCGTAGGCTCCGTGGTCCGCGCCCAGGGGCAGGCGGCTCTGCGCGGCCAGCGCGGCTGGCCGCCACCACAGCCCCACAGCGGCGAGGAGCACGGCTCCCCAGGCCCACGGGTGCTCCCGGCCCGCGGCTTGCCGCAGCCACCGCCCCAAGTGCGCGAGGGCGCGCGCCGAGACCAGGCTCGCCACGGGTGCCAGAGGGAGGAGGTAGCGGTCCCAGGGCTGGAAGTTCAGCGCCACGTGTACGCCCAGGTACCCCAGGCCGAAGGCGGTCCACACGAGGTCGCTCCAGGCCTCGCACCGCACCCTTCCCTCGAGGGCACGCGCTTGTGCGAGGGCCAGGCCCAGCACCAGGGCTGCTGCCAGCGCCAGGAGCACCTGGCACGGAGGCCAGGACCCGAGGAACCCGGCCAGATGCCCCCAGGCCACAGCGCGCCCGGGGAGGGCATCCCATCCCGCCCACTGCAGGCCGCCGTAGGCCGTGAGGCTGCGGTCCAGGTAACTGGGGCGGAAGGCCCAGCGGTGCGCGTCCCACCAGGTGGTCAGGCCCATGGGGAGCGCGAACCCCAAGGCGAGGGTCAGGAGCCTTGGCCTGAACCCCAGCGGCCTTGCGGAGGTCCGGCCGACCTGCACGGCATACAGGGCCAGGATGAGGGGGATGAAGGTCCAGCCATGCTGCTTGGTGGAGGCCGCCAGGCCCAGCCCGAGCCCGGCGAGGAACGGGCGCCCCGCGGCTGCGGCCCACGCCGCCACGAGCCCCCAGAAGACGAGCAACGGGTCGGTGAAGGCTGTCCCGCTCAGGGAGATGTGCAGGGGCGAGAGGGCCAGGAGCCAGGCGGCGAGGAGGGCCGTGGTCCCCCCATAGAGGGACCGGGCGAGTCCCCAGAGGCATACCACGCTCCCCAGGCCGGCCAGGAACCCTGGCAGGCGTGCCACAACCTCTGAAGGGCCGAGGACGCGGAACAGGCTCGCCAGCAGGTACGGGAGGAGGGGCGGCTTGTCCACCAGGACGCCCTCCAGCCACGGGTCCGAGCCGTCGGCGATGCGGAGGGCCCAGGTGCTGTAGAGAGCTTCATCCTCGTGGAAGGGGTTGACGGCCAGCACCGGCCATCGGAGCCAGGCTGCGGCCAGCAGGGTGGGGAGGAGCGCCAGGGCTGCCCATCGGACCCAGGCCCTGGGCTGGGAACGGGGCAGGACCGCAGGGGCCCTCAGTCCACGAAGCGGTACTTCCAGAGCGTCCATAGGGCGATAAAGGCGTCCCGGGCCTTGATCTTCTTACCTTCGTGGTACTCGCGGCCGGTGTAGGTGATGGGGACCTCAAAGATGCGGTAGCCCCGTTTGAGGATCTTGGCCGTGATCTCCGGCTCAAACTCAAACCCCCGGGCGCGCAGGGGGATGGAGCGCACGACCTCGGCTCTGAAGACCTTGTAGCAGGTCTCCATGTCGCTCAAGATGGAGTCGTAGAGGACGTTGGTGACGAGGGTCAGGAGTTTGTTGGCCACCATGTGCCAGAAGAGCATGGCCTTGCGGGGCCCGCCGAGGAAACGGGAGCCGTAGACCACCTCGGCCCGGCCCTCCAGGATGGGGCGCAGGAGGGAGGGGTAGTCACGGGGGTCGTACTCTAGGTCGGCATCCTGGATCAGGAAGATGTCTCCCGTCGCGTGGGCCATGGCGGTGCGCACGGCCGCGCCTTTGCCCTGGTTGTGGGGGTGGCGCACGAAGGTGATGTCGCCCCGCTGGGCTTCCTGTTCCAAAATCTCTGGGCTGCGGTCGTGGGAGCCATCGTCCACCACGATGATCTCCTTTTCCAGGGGGGCGAGGTCCACGGCCCGCACCTGGGCCAGGATCTGGGAGACGGTCTTTTCCTCGTTGTACACCGGGATCAGGATGGATACCTTCACGGTCGCCCTCCCTGCGGCTTTGTTCCGGGGCCTCGCAACGGCCCGATTATAGCCGAAGGGAGCGCGGGAGACAAATGGCGGCGGTGAGGGTGCAGCGCCGCTGCGCTCCCAGCACCGCTGTAGGGGCAGGCCTGGGGCGCTGTCAGCGGATTGGGGGAACGGATTGAACGGATATGCCTTGGTGGGGGCGATCCATGGATCGCCCCCACCAAGGGGTGGCTGCGGAGCAACGCCCTCTTTTCACGCCGGAGGCGTGACCTACAGCTTTGCCGAGGCCGTCAACGAATGGAGGAACGAATAAACGAATGGCGTACGCCCGGGCCAGGGCCATTTGTTTATTCGCTCCCCATTCGTTGACGGCTCCTCTCCAGGAGGTGTGGGACATGCCTCCCGGTTGCCATCTCTCCTTGATGCCTATGGGGCGCGATTTGACAGGCGGAAGGCCTTGTGCTATAATACCTGTGAACCACAATACCATGATGCCACAGGACCACTTCTCGCCCAGTGCGGCGCATGGCTTGCTCGGAGCCCAGGGAGAGCGGCCTTTCTCAGGGAGGACGGCCAGGGTGCAGGAGAGCGATCGCCCCCTCTACGTCCAGGTCCAGGATAGCCTGGCCCGCCTCATCACTTCTGGCGAGTGGCAGCCAGGGATGAAGCTTCCCTCAGAGCGCGACCTCAGCCAGCAACTGAGCGTCAGCCGCGTCACCGTGCGCCAAGCCATCGCCGCCCTGGAGGAAGACGGCCTCCTCTACCGCGTCCACGGCAAAGGGACCTTCGTCGCCAAGCCCAAAATTGAACTGGACGCCCGCGACCTCATCAGTTTCACCTCGGGCATGCAGCGCAGGGGGATCGTCCCTTCGGCCAAGGTGCTGGAGTTCGCCCGCGTCCCAGCCAGCCGCAAGGTGGCTGCAGCCCTCCAGATAGAGGTGGGGCAGCAGGTGTACCACATCCGCCGCCTGCGCCTGGGCAACAACATCCCCACCGTGATTGAGAAGTGCTACTTCCCCTACGCCCTTTGCAAGGGGTTGGAGCGGTTTGACCTATCCACAGCCTCTATCTACCGCATCCTCCACGACGAACTGGGCATCCAACTCTGCCACGTCCGTCAGACGTTGGAGCCTGTCTTGGCCACTGAGGAAGAGGCGGCCATTCTCAACGTGGAGCCGGGGTTCCCCCTCATGTTGGTGACGCGCATCGCCTACGCCGATGGGGAAATCCCCGTGGAGTACGGGAAGGCCCTGTACCGCGGCGACTGCAGCCGCTTTGTCTCGGAACTGCGCCTGTAGCGGCATCTCTTTCCCATAGGGAGATCGGCAAGGGTGCCGGCTTCTCCTTTCAGGCTTTCCAGGCACGGGCGTTCCTTCTCCTGAAGGGCGACGGCCTGGGACCGGCGGCTTCAGGACGTCGTTTGCAGCGTTGCATAAAGGAGGCGAGAGATGGCGAAGACGTGGCTGGATGAGATCCTGGAGGCCAATGCCGCGTACGTGGCCTCCCCGGACGCGGGCAAGTACACCAAGACCCTCTTGCCCGGGAACCGCGCCATGTTCACCTGCATGGACCCCCGCGTGGATATCCGCGCTGTGGGCGCGGACAAGCCCAACGAGGAAGGCGTGGTCATCCGCCTGGTGCGCAACCCGGGCGGCAAGCCGGACATGAAGGCTGCCTTCATCCTCCTCTACCTGGCCAACATGAAGGAGTTCGCCTTCGTCGCCCACACCGACTGCGGCCTGACCAAGACCTTCAACAACCCCGAACGCCTGGTCCAGCGCATGAAGGAGCGGCTGGGGGAAGAGGGGTTCAAGCGAGCCAAAGCCCTCATCGGCGAAC
>DAOTYM010000335.1:0-2763 GCA_034434775.1 Anaerolineae bacterium
GGGCGCGTGAGCGCCGGGGACTGCCCACATCCCCGGCGCTCTCTCAAAAGGAGGAGAAGAAGAGAATCCCCCACCGCTCCCGATGGTCGGCATGGCTCCGAGAGCCAACCGCCCCAGGCTCGCACCTTCACAGCGCCTTTGGTGCGAAGGGCGTGCCCAGAACCATGCCATTTGTGCACACCCAGTATACGCGGGCTGGTCCCGCCGCACACGACGCAAACCCTACGCTTCCCCTACGCCCGCGCGACGCTGCCTTTCCCCGGGACAAGTTCCGTTGCCGGCAGGCCAGCGGGAGGCTCTGGTCCACTTGACAAGGCCGGACATCTTGTGGTATGATGGGTATGGAACATTTGTTCTACTCCCGAGGAGGTTGCACGATGCGCTCAAGTGGAATTGACCGGGAGCGGTTCGTCGCCAAGTTGATGGAACTGCAGGGGTACGACACCCAACTGGCGCTGGCCCGGCGGCTGCGCGTCCATCCCTCCACCATCACCCGGGTCTACAGCGGGCAACGCAACCCCGGCCTGCGGCTGGTCGCCGCCGTGCTGCGGGCCTTCCCCCACCTCCGCCCGGAGGACCTGGGGCTCGTCCCCGAACGCCGGCGCCGCGAGTAGCCCCTCCTCTCCACCCCCTCACGGCGTCGGCGTGGGGTACCGCGACGCCATATAGCACAGCACGCCCTCTGCAATCCCCTCCGCCACCAGGGCGGGGTGCCGGGTCAGGAGGTCCCGGTCGCCGCCCAGGAACCCCACCTCAATGATGGCCCCGGGCGTCAGGGGGTGGATCTCCCGGAAGGCGTGGTAGTCCGTCATGTCGTAGGTGATGGTGTTGAAGTGGAGCGGGAGGCCCGTGGTCCGGGCGTACTCCCGCTGGAGGCACTGCACCAGGCGGTCCGCTTCGGCCGGCACGTCGCTCGCCGAAAGGCGCGCCACCTTGAACCCGCTCAGGTCCACGCACGAATCGGCATGGATGGAGACGAAGGCGCTGGCCTGGTACCCCTTAAGGCGCGGGTCAAACTCCTGCAGGAGGTCCACCTGGTAGCCAGCCCCCCCGAGCCGCGCCTGCACCGCCCGGGCGATGCGCAGGTTCACGTCCACCTCCTGGAGGCCGTCGCTGCAGACAGCCCCCACGTCGCTCCCCCAGTGGCCAGCGACGATGCCGATCCGCGGCCCGGGCTTCCCCAGGAGGGCTCCCCACAGGTCCGGCGCGCCAGGGCCCCTGGCCGAGGCGCGCTGGACCACGCTCCAGGCCCCGTACAGGCCCCCCAGGAGGAGGGCCAGGGCCAGCACCCTGGACACCAAGGCCCCACACCCTCGCCGCTCTCCTGCCATCTCGCCTCCTATGAGGAAGAGATCACGAATGGCACGAATGGATGAATTGCACGAATATCTCATTGTTTATTTTCGTGTAATTCGCTCTATTCGTGCCATTCGTGATTCCCCTCCATGATACCCTTTGGGGCGGGAAGGGGCAAGTTGACAAACCGCACCCGCCCACGTATACTCCTCGGCGCGGCGTGCCCGAGCCAGCGCCATCTTCCTGAGGTGTGCCCATGTCCCAGAACGCACCGCGCCTGGTCCCCAGGGCGAGGTCCCTTCTCCCCTATGCCCTGCTCGCCCTGCTCCTCCTGGGCCTCTCGGCCCTGGCAGGTTTGGGCTGCGCCCGCCGGCAGGCCCTCTCCCAGTGGCTCTTCTGGCACACGGGCGAGGAGCGCGCCTTCTCCCAGGTCAAGGGGGCGTGGGACCTCTTCACCGACCTCCTCCGGCCGCCTGTGGAGACGGCCGACCTCGTGGCCGTGCAGCACGCGGGGGTGAACCCCTTCGGCGTCAACGTCTTCCTGGAGCAAGAAGTGGACCCGGACAAGCGGGAGCAGGCCGTGCGCATGGCCGCGGAGGCGGGCTTCCACTGGCTGCGGCAAGAGTTCCCCTGGGAGGACATTGAGATCCACGGCAAGGGGGACTTTGAGGACCGCCGCCACGAGCCCTACCGCTCGGCCTGGGAGAAGTACGACCACATCGTAGCCCTGGCCGAGCAGTACGGCCTGGAACTCATCGTCCGCCTGAGCAACCCCCCGGCCTGGAGCCGCGCCGAGGGGGATGCCGTGGGCACCTACGCTCCGCCGGACAACTACGAGGACTTCGGCGACTTTGTGGCCGCCGTGGTCAGCCGCTACCGGGGGCGCATCCGCTATTACCAGATCTGGAACGAGCCCAACATCTACCCGGAGTGGGGCGAGCGGCCGGTGGACCCCTACGCCTACACCGAACTCCTCAAGGTGGCCTACACCCGGGCCAAGGCCGTGGACCCGGACGTGGTCATCATCAGCGGGGCGCTGGCCTCCACCATTGAGGTGGACTACCGCAACCTGAACGACTTCGTCTTCCTCCAGCAGATGTACGACGCCGGCGCGGCCCCCTACTTTGACATCCTGGCCATGCAGGGGTACGGCCTCTGGTCCGGCCCCACTGACCGCCGGATGCAGCCGCGGGTGGTCAACTTCTCCCGTCCCCTCTACATCCGGGACCTCATGGTGCGCAACGGCGATGCCCACAAGCCCATCTGGATCTCCGAGATGAACTGGTGCGCCGTGCCAGACGAAGTGCCGGACAAGCGCTTCGGCCAGGTCTCGGAGGAGCAGCAGGCCCGCTTCGTGACCCTGGCCTACCAGCGGGTCCAGGAGGAGTGGCCCTGGGTGGGGGTGGTCAACTTCTGGTACCTGAAGCGGCCGGACGCCCGCTGGAGGGAGGAGCAGAAGCCGGAATA
>DAOTYM010000336.1:0-6361 GCA_034434775.1 Anaerolineae bacterium
TCCCACGAGATCAACCCCACCGGCCCCAACCAGCCCATCCCCAAGGGCCAGGTCATTGACGAATGGAAGGGGTACTTCAGCGGGCCCAACGAGTTCGTGTACCAGCACTCCCACCAGACGGTGGAGCAGGTCTCCATGTACTCCATCATGGAGAACCCCATGACGGCCTGCGGCTGCTTTGAGTGCATCATGATGGTGATCCCCGAGGCCAATGGCTTCATGATCGTGAGCCGCGAGGACCCCAGCATGACGCCCGCGGGGATGACCTTCTCCACGCTGGCCGGCATGTGCGGTGGCGGCCTCCAGACCCCCGGCGTAATGGGCATCGGCAAGTACTTCATCACCAGCAAGAAGTTCATCCGCGCCGACGGCGGCCTGAAGCGGGTGGTCTGGATGTCCAGTTTCCTCAAGGAGACCATGGCCGAGGAACTGCGGGCCGCAGCCGCGCGGGAGGGAGACCCGGACCTCATAGACAAGATCGCCGACGAGCGCGTGGCCACCACGGTGGACGAGCTCCTGCCCTTCCTGGAGGAGAAGGGGCACCCCGCCTTGACAATGCCCCCCTTGTTCTGATACTATAACGGGGGCATGCAAGGGCGCATGGAAGAAGGAGCATCGCTCCGCCCAGGAGGCTCGCGCGTGCGGCCTGCGGACCGCCTCGGACAGCCAAACGCCTCGCGCGTGGGACGCTGCACACAAGCCCTTGGCCCCGGTGGCCTTTCGGCCCGCCGGACAGGCCAAGGTGCTTGTGTGCGCGTCCGGCTGCCAGAACCCCGTCAGGAGGGGACCAGATGCCCGTGCTCGTGCGCGATGTGATGAAACGGGGCGTGCCCACCTGCCAATTTGACACCCCGGTCCTCCAGGTCGCACGCCAGATGCTCCAGGCCAACGCCGATGCCGTCGTCGTGGTGGACGACCTGGGAGAGGTGAGCGGCATCATCTCCCGCACCGACATCGTGCGGCTGCACAACCAGCGCTACTGGGAGATGCAGGCAGAAGACATCATGACCCACAACGTCCTCACCATCGTGCCCGATGTCCCGGTGAACGCTGCCGCACAACTGATGCTGGACAACCACATCCACCAACTGGTGATCTTGCACGCGCGCCCTGCGCCTCAGAAGCCCGTGGGCATCCTCACCATGCGGGACGTCATCCGCTACATGGTGGACTCTGCGCCGGCCCGTGCCGCCGGCCGCGAATAAACAGCCTGCCCGCACCACACACGCGCCGACACCAAGGCGCAGGAGAGAAAGGAGAGACTGTCCAATGGGTGTGACCGTGGAAATCCCCAAGGAACACTGGACCGGCAAAGTCCGCGAGGTCACCCTGGGCGCCACCGCCGAGCAGGGAGGGACGCGGAAGAAAACCGTCACCGTCGGCGGCGAAACCACCCTGCCCTTCCTGCATTTTGAGGGTGCAATCCCCCACCGGCCAGTCGTCGCTGTGGAGGTCCAGGACCGGTTCCCCGCCGACTGGGCCCCAGCCTTGCACGAGGCCTGGGGCGATACCCTCAAGGACCCCGCCGCCTGGGCCGCCAAAGCGGAGGAGATCGGCGCAGACCTGATCATGCTCCGCCTCACGGGCCTGGATGCCGAGGGCCGTGAGACCGACGGCAAGGCTGCCGCCGCCCTCGTCAGGGCCGTGCTCTCGGCGACGGGCCTCCCCCTCATCGTGCGGGGGCCAGGCCAGGCCGAGCGGGATAACGAACTCCTGGTGGCCGTGGCCGAAGCCGCCAAGGGGGAGCGCCTGGCCCTCGGCCTGTGCGAGGACAAGAACTACCGCACCATCGTCGCCGCCGCCCTGGCCCACAAGCACGTCGTCATCGCCAGCACCCCCATTGACGTGAACCTGGCCAAACAACTCAACATCCTCATCAGCGACATGCGCCTGGACCTCTCCAACGTGCTTATGGACCCCACCACCGGGGCCCTGGGCTACGGGCTGGAGTACACCTACTCGGTGATGGAGCGGCTGCGCATCGCCGCCCTGACTGGCGACAGCATGACCCAGCAGCCGATGATCTGCTTCACCGGCGAGGAGTCGTGGCGGCAGAAGGAAAGCCGCGTTGCAGAAGACGTGCCCGAGGCCTGGGGAGACTACCACCGCCGCAGCAAACTGTGGGAACTCCTCACGGCCACCACCCTCCTGGAGGCCGGGGCCGACATCGTCACCATCCGCCACCCGGACAACGTCCGGGCCGTCCACGCCGCCATTGACCAACTGATGGCCACGGCCTGAGGGGGGAGGAGCAGCCCAAAGGAAGGAGAAAGGGTGGACCCCTTGACCTTTGCTGGTGGACTGATCTTCCTGGCCATCAGCGTCCTGAGCGTCTACCGGCCGGATTGGGTCTGGGGCCGGCCCCTGGTCAGCCCCCGCGATCCCGTCCGCTGGCAGAGGATGCGCCGCCGCCGCATGATCGGCACCGTGGTCTACTTCGCCGCCGGCGCCGCGCTCCTCATCCTGAGCGTGAAATGAAGCCCTGCGAGGCTAGGATGGAGGCTCAAGGCCCCCGCAGGCACCGAGCACAAAGGGTTTGACCAGCACCAAGGAGAGCGCCCCATGGCACTGAGCGGATTGGAAATCTACAAACTGCTGCCCAAGACCAACTGCCGCGACTGCGGCTTTCCCACCTGCCTGGCCTTCGCCATGAAACTGGCGGCCAAGCAGGCGGAACTGGCGGCCTGCCCCCACGTTTCCGAAGAGGCCAAAAAGGCCCTGGAGGCCGCCTCCGCGCCCCCCATCCGCCTCATCACCTTCGGCAAGAACGAGCACAAGGTGGAGGTGGGGAACGAGACCGTCCTCTTCCGCCACGAGAAGACCTTCTACCACCCGCCGGCTCTGCTGGTGCGCGTGACCGACGCCATGCCTCCCCAGGACCTGCTGGAGACGGTGGCTGCCGTGGACGCCTACCGGGTAGAGCGGGTGGGGATGCTCTTCGGCTACAATGGCCTGGCCGTCCAGAGCACCAAAGGCGACGCCGCGGCCTTCGCCGAAACGGTGGCCGCCGTCCGCAGCAAGACCAAACTCCCCCTCCTCCTCATGGCGGATCAACCGGCCGTGCTTGCCGCCGGCCTGGAGAAAGAGGGCGGCCTGGGCCCCATGCTCTACGCCGCCACGCCCGCCAACTGGCAGGAGGTGGCCAAACTGGCCAAGGCCAAGGGCGTGCCCGTGGTGGCCCGCGCCGATGGCGACCTGAGCGCCCTGGCCCAACTGTGCGAGAACCTCAAGGGGGCCGGCGTGGAGGACATCGTCCTGGACCCGGGCGGCCGCACCCTCTCCAGCACCCTGACCCAGAACACCATCCTGCGCCGCCTGGCCCTGAAGAAGAACTTCCGCCCCTTGGGCTACCCCATCATCAACTTCCCGGGCGAAGGGGCCAAGACCCTGGAAGAAGAAGCGGTCCTGGCCGGCCAGTGCATCGCCAAGTACGGCGGCTTCATCGTGCTGGACCACCACGATCCAGCCATGGCCTACATCCTCCTCACCCTGCGCCTGAACATCTACACTGACCCACAGAAGCCCATCCAGGTGAGCCCCGGCGTCTACGAGTTCGCCCAGCCGACGCCCGAGTCCCCGCTGATGGTCACGACCAACTTCTCCCTGACCTACTTCAGCGTGGCAGGCGAGATTGAGGGCGCAGGGCACCCCGCCTGGCTCCTCGTCTCCGACTCGGAAGGGATGAGCGTCCTCACGGCCTGGGCCGCCGGCAAGTTTGACGCTGCCCTCATCGCCAAGATGGTCAAGCAGTTCAACGTGGAAAGCAAGATCGCCCACCGCAAGATCATCATCCCGGGCTTCGTGGCGGCCATCTCCGGCGAACTGGAGGACGAACTCCCAGGCTGGGAGGTCATGGTCGGCCCTCGGGAAGCCGTGGACATCCCAGCGTACCTGAAGCAGGTCTGGCACGCCTAGGAAGGCGCTTGTGGGGCCGCTCCTCTGAGTGGAGGGGCGGCCCCACCCACCAGCCCCCAGGGGAAGCCCGTCCGAACGGAAAGGCTCGGAAGGCCCGATCATGCCCAAGGTGACGTTTCTCCCAGATGGGAAGACGGTGGAGGTCTCCCCCCGCACCACCCTGGTGGACGCGGCGGAGCAGGTCGGCGTCTCCATCCCCCAGCCCTGCGGAGGCCAGGGGCGTTGCGGGCGGTGCAAGGTGGTGGTCAAGGGCGGCGCGGTGCGGCGCCGCTCCATCCAGCGCCTCTCCTCCGCGGAACTGGCAGAGGGGTTCGCCCTGGCCTGCCAGACCCTCGTGGAGGTGGACGATGTAGAGGTCTACGTCCCCACCCAAGAGGAAGTCCTTGCCCGCCGCCCTGCCTCGGAGAAGCGGGTGGAGAAGGAGATCACGCTCCCAGTGGAGTGCGACTGGTGGAGCAACCCGCCTCTCCGGCGCCTCTACCTGGAGATTGACCCGCCCTCCCTCCTGGACAACACCTCCGACTTTGACCGCCTGCAGCGCACCTTGAGCCAGCAGCACGGCATCACGTCCCTGCGGGCAGACCTGCCGGTGATGCGACGCCTGGCCACCACGCTGCGGGAGGCCGATTGGAAGGTCACCGCCGTCCTGGAGATGTACACCTGGGATAAGCCCAACGGGCCCCCTCGCCTCCTGGACCTCCTCCCCGGCGACCAGACGGCAGGCCCCCTCTACGGCGCAGCCATAGATATCGGCACCACCTCCAACGTCATCTACCTGGTGGACCTGAACACCGCCCGCGTGGTGGACACGGCCGCCGAATACAACGGCCAGATCGTCTGTGGCGAGGACATCATCTCCCGCATCGTCTACGCCAAGCGCCCCGGGGGCCTGGAGCACCTGCAGCGCCTGGTCCTGGACACCCTCAACGGCCTCCTGGACCAACTGGCGGAGCGGAACGGCATCCCACGGGAAGCCCTCTATCGGGTGGCGGTGGCCGGCAACACCACCATGATCCCCCTCTTCCTGGCCCTGCCGCCAGAGCCCATCCGCCTGGAGCCCTACGTGCCCACGGTGCGCCATCCCTTCCCAGTGAAGGCCAGCGAACTGGGCCTCCACGTCAACCCCGAGGCCTCGGTGGACTGCCTCCCTGGGGTGGGCAGTTACGTGGGCGCCGACATCACCGCCGGCGTCCTCAGTTCCCGCATGTACCTGACGGACAAACTGACCCTCTTCATTGACGTGGGGACCAACGGCGAGATGGTCCTGGGGAACTCCGACTGGCTCATCACTTGCGCCTGCTCCGCAGGCCCGGCCTTTGAGGGGTCTGGCGTCTACTCCGGCATGCGGGCCACCGAAGGGGCCATTGAGGAAGTCTGGATTGACGCGCGCACCTACGAGCCCACCTACCGCACCATCGGAGACGTGCCGCCCCAGGGCATCTGCGGCTCGGGCATCATCAGCCTCCTGGCGGAACTGCTCCTGAGCGGCCTCATGACCAAGGGCGGCCGCCTGAACAAGAACCTCCCCACGCGCCGGGTGCGCAGGGGGGAGCACGGCATGGAATACGTCATCGCCTGGAAGGACGAAACCCTCCGCAAGGACCGGGACATCGTCATCACCGAGGTGGATATCTCCAACCTGCTGCGGGCCAAAGCGGCCATCTACGCCGGCTTCTGCACCCTCACCCGCAGCGTCGGCGTCCAACTGGCCGACGTGGAGCAGGTCCTCATCGGCGGCGCGTTCGGCAAGTATATCAACGTGGAAAAGGCCATCCAGATCGGCCTTTTCCCCGACATGCCCTGGGACCGCTTCCACTTCCTGGGGAACACGTCCGTCCTGGGGACGTATGCCGTCCTGGTCTGCCCGGACCTGCGCAAGGAACTGGAGAACATCGCCTCCAAGATGACCTACCTGGAACTTTCGGCCGACAACACCTTCACCGAGGAGTTCATCTCGGCCATGTTCTTCCCCCATACCGACCTGGCCAGTTTCCCCTCCGTGGCACCGCTCCTGCCCAAGGCTCCAGAGCCAGCAGAAGAAAGTGCTGTCGGGGAAGAGCCCAGGTAAGGTAAAGGGAAAGGAGGGCAAACGCTGAGCCGAGAGCCAGGCCAGAAAGGATTGCGGCACGCGGGGGTGCTCCTCGCCTACCTCCTGAGCACCGTGGCCATGACCTGGCCACTCGCCACCGTCCTGGGCGAGGCCATCCCCGGCGACGGCTTTGACGGCTGGCAGAACCTCTGGAACCTGTGGTGGGTCAAGAAGGCCCTGCTGGACCTTCACCAGACCCCCTTCCATTCGGACTACATCTTCTACCCCACCGGGGTAGACCTGTACTTTCACACGCTGAATATCTTCAACGGGCTGGTTTCGCTCCCGGTGCAGGGCGCGGGGAACCTGTTCTGGGCCTACAACTTCGTCGTCTTCCTGTCCTTCGCCCTGGGGGGC
>DAOTYM010000337.1:0-7104 GCA_034434775.1 Anaerolineae bacterium
TTCGCCCTGATCATCGCCGTGCCCATCGGCATCCTTTCGGCGGTCAAGCAGTATTCCCTCATAGACCGCCTCAGCATGGCGGGGGCTTTTGTGGGCATCTCCCTGCCTGCCTTCTGGCTGGGCATCATGGCCATCCTCATCTTTTCGGTCAAGTTGAAATGGCTGCCGGTCGCCGGCCGCATTGATTACCAGGCCGGCCTGAAGGTGATCACCGGCTTCTACGTCCTGGATAGCCTCTTGACGGGGAACACGCAAGCCCTCGTCAGTTCGCTCAAGCACCTGGTCCTCCCTTCTGCCAGCCTGGGCGCGGCCATGGCCGCCATCGTGGCCCGCGTGCTCCGTTCCAGCATGGTGGAGGTCCTGCGGCAGGACTACATCACCCTGGCCCGGGCCAAGGGGCAGCACGAGTTCTGGGTGGTCATGCGCCACGCCCTGCGCAACGCGCTGATCCCCACGGTGACCGTGGTAGGCCTCCAGACGGGGGTGCTCTTGGGCGGCAACATGATCGTGGAGACCGTCTTCGGCTGGCCCGGCCTGGGCAGGCTCGCCGTCTCGGCCATCTACGCCCGGGACTTCCCTCTGGTGCAGGGGGTCGTGATGGTCTACGCCTTCACTTACGTCGCCGCCAACCTGCTGGTGGACATCCTTTACACCTACCTGAACCCCAAGATCACCTTCTGAAAGGGGGGAAGCAGTGCAGCAAGCGGTACCTGCGACAGGGTTTGCGGCCTTCCGATACGTCTGGGGCATCCGGCTGCGGCTGTGGGGGCAGGGGCTCCGGGAGTTCCTGTGGCAACTGAGCCGGCACCCCACGGCCCTGTTGGGGCTCGCGGTGGTGGTCCTGTACGCCCTGGCGGCCATCTTCGCCGACCGCATCGTGCCCTACAACCCCCTGCTGGGAGACCTGAACTTGCGCCTGCTGCCCCCAGCCTGGGAGAAGGGCGGGGACCCCAGGTTCCTCCTGGGCACGGACCTCCAGGGACGCGACCTCCTCTCCCGCATCATCTACGGGGCGCGCATCTCCCTCCTGGTGGGCATCGTGACGGTGACCATCTCCGCCACGGTGGGCGTGATCCTCGGGACCATCACCGGCTACTACCGGGGCTGGCTGGACGACGTCATCTCGCGCCTGGCGGACCTCCTCATGGCCTTCCCCCTCCTCATCTTCGCCATCGGCGTGATGGCCATGATGGGGCCGGGCTTCCGCAACCTGATCCTGGCCCTGACCTTCAAGTCGTGGGTGGAGTTCTTCCGCCTGGTGCGGGGCGAGATGCTTTCGGAGAAGACCAAGGAGTACGTGGAGGCGGCCAAGGCAGTGGGGCAGTCCGACTTAGCCATCATCGCCAGCGAGATGCTGCCGAACATCTTCCACTCCGTGATGGTGCTGGCGACCCTGCGCCTGGGGGAGATGATCATCGCCGAGGCCTCCCTCAGTTTCCTGGGGCTGGGCATCCAGCCCCCCACGCCGGCCTGGGGGTCCATGGTGTCCGATGGGCGTTCCTACCTGACCACCGCCTGGTGGGTCTCCACGCTGCCCGGCCTGGCCATCCTCGTCCTGGTCCTTTCCATCAACTTGTTCGGCGAGGGCCTGCGGGACATCCTGGACCCGCGGCTCAAGATTGAGTGAGCGACATGGCAGACGAGACAGCGGTTTGCAAGGAAGAGGAAGCCCTTCTCCCTGCCCAGGAGAAGCGAGCACGGGCGAGAGAGCGGGAAGTGCCGGTCCTGGAACTGGAGGGCCTGACCACCGTCTTCCCCACGCGGCGCGGCACGGTGGAGGCGGTGACCGGGCTCAGCCTGCGCCTCTACCGCGGGCAGATCCTGGGCCTGGTGGGCGAGTCGGGGTGCGGCAAGAGCATGACCATGCTCTCCATCCTCCGCCTCGTCCCCTACCCGGGCCAGATCATCGCTGGCGAAGTCCGGCTGGAGGGGCGCGATCTCCTGAAGCTCCCCATGCGCGAGATGCGCCACATCCGGGGCAAGGAGATCGCCATGATCTTCCAGGACCCTATGACCACCCTGAACCCAGTCTTCCGCATCGGGGACCAGATCCGGGAATCGCTGCGCATCCACGGCATCCTGGACGAGCGGCGCTGGCTCCCGGACCGCACCCGTCGGCGCCGAGAGTGGGAGAAGGCGGTGGAACTCCTGCGGGAGGTTGGCATCCCCATGCCGGAGGAGGCCGTCTACCGCTACCCTCACGAATACTCGGGCGGCATGCAGCAGAGGGCCCTCATCGCCATCGCCCTCTCCTGCGAGCCCAAGGTCCTCCTGGCTGACGAACCCACCACGGCGCTGGACGTGACCGTCCAGGCCCAGATCATGGACCTCCTGCGGCGCATCAACCGAGACCACCAGACCAGCATCATCTTGGTCACCCACAACCTGCACCTGGCGGCGGAGTTCTGCGAGGAGATCGCCGTGATGTACGCTGGCCGCATCGTGGAGCAGGGGCCCACGGCAGACGTCATCCGCGACCCCAAGCACCCCTACACCCAGGGGCTTCTGGAGTGCATCCCCCGCATTGGGGGCGAGCGGCGGCAACTGCACCCCATCCCCGGGAACGTGCCAGACCTGATTGACTTGCCGCCGGGGTGCGCCTTCGCGCCCCGGTGCCCCCATTTCCAAGAGGGCTGCCTGGGGCATGCGCTGCCCCTCAAGGTCATCAGCCCGGGGCGCTTGGTGCGCTGCATCTTGTACTACTGAGGTGAAAGCGAGAAGCGATGGCCAACCCAACGGCTGGAGTGAAGGTACAGGAACTCCCTGCAGCCCAACGGGCTGAGGAGAAGGGGCGGGTCCCCCTTATAGAGACGCGGGAGGTGAAGAAGTACTTCCTCCTCCGCGCTGGGTTCCTGCCCAAACTCCTCCTGCGCAAGCAGGACCGCCTGGTGCAGGCGGTGGATGGGGTGAGCCTCCGCATCTGGCCAGGCGAAACCCTGGGGTTGGTGGGGGAGTCGGGCTGTGGCAAGACGACCCTGGGCCGCCTCCTGGTGCGCCTCTACAAGCCCACCGCCGGGCAGATCTTGCTGGAGGGCAAGGACGTGGCCGAGGGGGTGGACGAACTGACCTTCCGCCGCACGGCCCAGATCATCTTCCAGAACCCCTATGCTTCCCTGAACCCCCGCAAGACGGTGCGGGAGATCGTCTCCGTGCCCCTGCGCAAGCGGGGCATCACCAACCCCCTGGAGCAGGAGCAGGAGGTGCTCCGCCTCCTGGAGCGGGTGGGCCTCTCGCCGCGGCACATTGACGCCTACCCCCACCAGTTCTCCGGCGGGCAGCGCCAGCGCATCGGCATCGCCCGAGCCCTGGCCATGAACCCGCGCTTCATCGTGGCCGACGAGCCGGTCTCCTCCCTGGATGTCTCCATCCAGGCCCAGGTCCTGAACCTCCTCCAGGAACTCCAGGAGGAGTACAACCTGACGTACCTGTTCATCTCCCACGACCTGAGCGTCATCTACCACGTGAGCGACCGGGTTGCCGTGATGTACTTGGGGCAGGTCGTGGAGGAGGCACCGACGGACGAACTCTTCTCCCACCCCCTGCACCCCTACACCCAGGCTCTGCTGGCTGCCATCCCCTCGGTGGACCCGGCCAAGAGGCGCCAGCGCATCATCCTGGAAGGGACGGTGCCCAGCCCCATTGACCCGCCCCGCGGCTGCCGGTTCCACCCCCGCTGCTTCGCGCGCAAGGGCCCCCTCTGCGCGCAGGAGCAGCCCCCCTCCGTGGAGCAGGGTGGACACCGGGTGGCCTGCCACCTGTACGCGTGAGGAGGTCAACCTGCCCAGGAGCAAAGAACCCCCTATGCCCAGCCTGCGAGGAACCGAAGATATGGAAGAGGCGAACGAAGCGACGGAATCCCAGCCCCTCCCCCTTGGTGGGGGTCCACCTCAGGAAAGGGCTCTGGTCTTGCGCCTGAAGGGGACGCACTGGGAGATGGGAAGGGCCCATGCAGCACAAGTGGCGCCCCTCCGGGAACCCCTCTTCTCGTTCATGCGCTCCCAACTGGACGAGTTGCACAAAGTCCCTTGGGCCGGCGAACGCCTCCGGCCCCTCCGGGAGGCCTGGGGCCAGCACGCCGCGCCGTTGGTGGCCATGCTGGAAGGGCTGGCCGAGGGCCTGAGCCTTGAGCCCTGGGACCTCTTCCAATACCTGGCCGCGCCGTACGTCCTGGAACTGGCCAAGTACACCGAGGCGGGCGGTCCTGAGTGCACCGTCTGGGCTGCCCCTGTCCGGGATGGCGCGGGTGGGCTTCAGCCGGTCCTGTGCAAGAACCGCGATTACCGCCCCCAGCACGTGCACCTGCAGGTTGTCGTCCTGGCGGAGCCAGCAGAGGGCTACCGCTACGGCTACATCTCCAGCGCTGGCAGCCCGGGCGTCTTCAGTTCTGGCATGAACGAGCAGGGCCTGGCCGTGGCCGATACGCGCGTGCGCACGCCGGACCAGGGACCGGGCGTCCCCCGCTACGGCCTGATGATGGAAATCCTGGAGCGGCACGGCTCCGTCGCCTCGGCGCTTCAGTACCTGCAGTCCGTGCCCCACATGGGGGGCGGGACCCTGACCCTGGCCGACGCGCGTGGACACAAGGCCGTCGTGGAGGTGGCCCATTCGGGCGCGCGGGTGGTGGCTCACGCCCAGGACCCCGCGGGGTGGGTGGTGAGCACCAACCACTTCGTCCACCCCGACTTGGCCGACCGTTGGGTGGACGGCAGCCCGCCGCGCCTGCGGGGCAACTCCGTGGCCCGGCGCGCCGAGGTGGAGCGGTGGCTGGCCCAGAGGGACGACGCCCCGACTGTGGGGGACATGGTTGCCCTCTTGGGCCTGCACCGGGGTCCCCTGGATTCCCTCTGCCGGCACGAGGAGGTGGATGGAGAGAGCCGCACCGTCTCCGGCACGGTCTTCCTGCCGGCGGAGAGGGCGTTCCTCTTCTGCCACGGCTATCCCTGCCAGGGGACGTTCGTCCGCTTTGAGGTGGGCCGGGAGAAAGGCTTTCCGTAAAACTTCTCCTCATTCCCCCAGTGGGGGAAGGTGAGGTCAGAGAGGAACGGATATGGGCATGAAGTTGATCGCGGCTATGGTCCAAGACGAGGACGTGGAAGACCTCCTGAATGCCCTGGTGGAGGTCGGGTGTCGGGCGACCAAGATCCAAGCCACCGGCGGGTTCCTCCGCGGCTCCAACAACGTGGTCCTCATCGGGGTGGACGCCAACAAGGTGGACACGGTCCTGGGGGTCATCCGCCAGCACTGCCACTCGCGCAAGCAGGTCGTGCACCCCAAGGACGCCCCCTTCCTCAACGAACCCGTTGAGGTGGAGATCGGGGGGGCTGTCCTGTTCGTGTGGGACGTGGAGAAATACGAACGCCTATGACCTTCGCCCTGCTCATTGACTTCGGCAGCACCTACACCAAACTGGTGGCCGTGGACCTGGAAGAGGGCCGGGTGGTGGGCCAGGCCCAGGCCCTCACTACCGTGGAGAACGACATCACCGAAGGCCTGCAGGAAGGCCTCAGCCGTCTCCGAGATGCCTGCGGCCTGCGCCTCCAGGACTTTGCGCTGCGCCTGGCCTGCTCCAGCGCCAAGGGCGGGCTCCGCGTGGTGGCCATCGGCCTGGTCCCCGAACTGACCACGGAGGCTGCCAAACGGGCCGCCCTGGGGGCAGGGGCGCGCATCCTGCGCGTCTTCTCCCACAAACTGACCCTGCGGGACCTGCAGGACCTGGACGCCCTCGCCCCAGACCTGATCCTCCTGGCCGGCGGCACCGACGGAGGGAACGACCGCGTCATCCTCCACAACGCCAGGCTCCTGGCCTCCTTGCGCCTGGCCTGTCCCATCGTGGTGGCAGGCAACCGCGACGCTGCTGACGAAGTGGAGGCGACGTTGCGCAGCCGGGGCAAGGACGTCACGGTGACGGAAAACGTCCTCCCCCACCTGGGCGTGTTGAACGTGGAGCCCGCGAGGACCTGCATCCGGGAGGTCTTCATGCGCACCATCACCCGGGCCAAGGGCCTGGACAAGGTGGAGTCCCTCGTGGGGGGCGTGGTGATGCCCACCCCCATGGCCGTGCTGCGGGCGGCGCGGCTTCTGGCCGACGGGGTGAAGGGGGAGCGAGGGCTGGGCGAACTGATGGTCCTGGACGTGGGGGGGGCCACCACCGACGTGCACTCCGTAGCGCGGGGCGAGCCGACGGCTCCTACGGTCATCCAGCGGGGCCTGCCGGAGCCCTACGCCAAGCGGACGGTGGAAGGGGACCTCGGCTTGCGGGTGAGCGCGCTCGCCCTGCTGGAGGCGGTGGGGGAAGAAGCGCTGCGGGAGGCCATCGGCGTGGAGGGCTTGGACGTGCGGGCCGCGGTGCAGCGGCGGGCCCAGAACCCGGGCTACGTCCCCGAGAGCCCGGAGGAAGAAGCGGTGGACCTGGGGATGACTCGCGTGGCCGTGCGCCTGGGCGTGGAGCGGCACGTGGGGCGCCTGCGGGAGCACCACCTCCCCACCGGCTTCTGCTACATCCAGGAAGGCAAGGACCTCACCCGCCTGCCCACCGTGATCGGCAGCGGAGGGCCCTTCCGCTACCTGCCGAACCCTGTGCCAGCCCTGCGGGAGGCCCTCTTTGACCCTCGCAACCCGTTCCTGCTCAAGCCGAAGGCCCCCGCCCTGTACGTGGACCGGCGGTACCTCATGTGGGCCATGGGGCTCCTGGCGGAGGTCCACCCTTCGGTGGCCCTGCACATCCTGAAATCTGACCTGGAGGAGGTGGAAGAGGAGGACCACGTCTACGAACACGTTCCCGGGGGAAACCGATAGGCCCAAGGGGCCTGAACCGACGCCCCAACCCATTCCCAACCTTGAGGAGGAACTATGGCCCAGTCGCTGCGCGTTGCCATTTTGGGGGCAGGCAATGGCGCCCACGCCATGGCCGCCCACTTAAGCCTGATGGGGCATCCAGTCCGCCTCTACAACAAGTTCGCCCACGAAATTGAGGCCATGCAGAAGGCCGGCGGGGTCACCGTGGAAGGCGCGGTGGAGGGGTTCGGCCGCCTGGAGGTGGCCACCACGGACCCGGCGCAGGTCGTCCCCTGGGCCGATGTGCTCATGGTGGTGGTGCCGGCCTTC
>DAOTYM010000338.1:0-7279 GCA_034434775.1 Anaerolineae bacterium
AGTGGGGGCCAGGTCCTGGATGTGCGCGCCCTCCAGGCGGCCCGGCCCGGCCACGCCCGCGCCCGCGGCCACCAGGATGCCCGCCTGGGCATGGAACCCCGCGCCCTGAGCCGAGATGTCGCGGAAGACCCCTTCTGTAGCCACCTCCGACGTCACCTCGTACCCCTCGGTCAGTTCAAAGAGGATGTCCGGGGCCGACTCCAGGTAGGGCCCGTGGTAGACCTCCTCCCGGCGGAAGACCCGTCGGAGCACTGGGATGCCGGTGCGCGGGTCCCGCAGGTCTTGCAGGGCGTGGATGACCTCCTCCCGCAGTGCCTCGTATTCCGGCCCTGGCTCCACGACCCCCTTGGGCTCGCGCCCCCTCACGTTGAGGAAGACGGCGTTCTCGGACGAGCGGCCGGAGTAGACGCGGGTGCGCTCCCAGTCAATGACGCGCGTCACGGCGAAAGCCTGCCGCCCCCGCAGGAGCCAGGAGCGGGGCAGAAGCCGCTTCAGCAGAGGGGCCAGGCCCGCCTTGACCCGCCGGCGCAGGGTTGCCTTGGCCCCGGCGTAGCGGAGGAGGCCTCGGTCCGCCAGCCACTGGTCCAGGTGCACGGCCGTGTGCAGGCCGCAGAAGCCGTGGTCCGAGAGGAGGAAGACCGTCGTCCCCGCATCGGCCAGGGCAAGCAGTTCCCCGATCCCCCGGTCCACTTCCTCGTAGCAGGCGAGGATGGCCTCGTCCACAGCGTCGGCCGGGCCCTCGGCCAGAGCACGCTCCAGCCGCCCCCAGAAGAAGTGCTGGATGCGGTCCGGCGTCTCAAAGACCACTATGAGGAGGTCGGCAGGCTCCCGCTCCCAGAGCCACAGAACCCCCTCCACGCGCCGCCGGGCCACGTCCCGCAGGTCCTCCAGGAGGCGGACCTGCTGTACTGGCGTCTCCACGTCCCGTTCCACCTTGCGGATGCGCAGGTCGGTCACGTAGCCGCGGGCCCGCAACGCTGGCGAGAGGTCGGAGGGGTAGGTGAAGCACTCCGCCCCCAGGGGGGTGAGCATGCCGGTGACCATGTACCCCGGCAGGGGCTCCGGCGGGTAGGACATGGGGACGTTGATAGAGGCGCAGCGGAGGCCCTGGCCTTCCAAGTAGTGCCAGAGTTTGGGGGCGCGGATGGATGCGCCGTTCACCCAGCCGCGGTCCAGGCTCTGGTCCAGAGGGCGTTGGAAGGCGAAGACGCCGTGCTTGCCGGGGTTGACGCCAGTGAGGAAGGAGGCCCAGGCCGGCGCGGTGACCGGGGGCACCGTGGAGGCCAAGGGGCCCCGCACGCCCCTTTCCAGCAGGCGGCCCAGGTTGGGCATCCTCCCCTGGGCCACCAGCGGTTCCAGCACCCGCCATTCCCCCCCGTCCAGGCCGATGACGAGGACGCGGGGAGCCGGGGAACGACCCGTGCTCTCCGTCATATGCCCACCATCTGCCGCAGTTTGCGCGCGATCTTCTTGGGCCGGGCGTACCGCCGCCAGAGGTAGCGGACCTTCCGCTTGAGGGCGTTAATGGGCTTGCGCCGCTGCGACTCCTGGAGCGCCCACTTCAGGAACTCGTAGTCCTGCCCCTTGATCTTCGTTTCCGTGGGGTTGCGGCGGTACTGGTCGTGGCTGGTGATGAGGGAGAGGCCGTGCTCCAGGCAGTAGTCGTACAGGTCGCTCCCCGGGTGCGGCGTGTAGAAGGCCGGGCTGTAGTAGTCCGGGTCAATCTCCTTCAGCATGCTGATGGTATCCAGCACCTCTTCCTTAGTCTCGGTGGGGATGCCCAGCATGTAGTTGGCCCAGATCTTCACGCCGTACTTCTTGCAGATGCGGGCCGCCTGGAGGTTCATCTCCCGGGTCGTCCCCTTGCGCAGGAAGCGCAGGACGCGGTCGTTGCCGCTCTCAAAGCCGATGAAGTACCCCCGCAGGCCGGCTTCCACCATGCGGCGGACCAAATCCTCGTGGCGGACGATGATGTCGGCGCGGCTCTGGCAGAAGAAAGGCTGGGTGAAGCCCTCGGCCTGGTAGGCGTCGCAGAACTCCTCCACCCACTTCCGGTCTTCCGTCAGGGTGTCGTCGTGGAACATGAAACTGGCGAAGTGGTAGCGTTCCCGCAGTTCCTTCAGTTCGCCGATGATGTTGGGGACGCTGCGGCGGCGCACCTTCCGCCCGAAGATCTTGCGCTCGGCTGGCTGGCAGAAGTTGCAGTTGTACTTGCACCCGCGCCCAGCGATGATGGTCAGGAAGGGCGGGGGCAGTTCCTCCACAAAGGGGACCTCTGGCGAGTCCAGCGTGTAGCCGTACTTGCGCCACTCCTGGAGGAAGAGCTCCCGGTCTGGGTAGGGAAGCGCGTCCAGGTCCGGCGCCTCGCCCACCAGGACCCGCTCCTGGGGCGGGTTCCCTTCCTCAATGGCCCGCAGGAGTTTGGGGAAGGTGATCTCCCCTTCGTGGGTGACGATGTAGTCAATGGCGGGGTTGGCCGCCACCTCGTCCAGGGCCAGGGTGGGGTGCGGCCCGCCCACCACCACGACGATGCGCGGGTCCACCTCCTTGATGAGGCGCACCGACTCCATGGCCGGGTTGTAATCCACGCTCATCATGGTGATGCCGACGACGCGGGGAGCGCGGCGCGCCACCTCCTCCCGGAACTCGTCCCAGCCGTGGAGGGCGCGCAGGTCTATGAGGTCCACCTCAAACCCCTGGGCCTTGGCCGCCGAACTCAGGTGGGCCAGGCCGTGGCTCACCCAGCCGGCATCCATCCCCTTGCCCAGGGAACCGAACCCATACCCGGCGATGCCGGGGTAGACCAACGTGACCTTCACGTTCCCTCCTCTCCCTCACTGTTACACGATGCCCACCCGGCTGTGGTCGCCGAGGGTCATCTTGTAGGCCTTGGGCTTCACTGGCGAGCGCACGATCTCCACGTTGCGCCCGATGAGGCTATCCTCAATGCGGTAGGGCACGTCCACGATGCGCGTGTGCTCCAGGACGATGCAGTGCTCAATCTCGCTATCCTGGATGAGCACGTGGTGGTAGATGGACGTGAAGGGGCCCACGTAGGAGTTCACGATGCGGGTGTGTTCGCCGATGATGGCTGGGCCCCGGATGGTGCTATTGATGACCTCCGCCCCCTTCTGGATGGTTACCTTGCCGTTGATCTGGGACTTCTCGTCCACGTACCCCTCAATGACGTGCTCAATTTCGTCCAAGACCAGGCGGTTGGCCTCCAGAAGGTCTTCCATCTTGCCTGTGTCAATCCACCACCCGCGGTGGATGTAGGGGTAGACCCTGTAGCCGTGGTCCACCAGCCACTGGATGGCGTCGGTGATCTCCAGTTCCCCCCGCCAGGACGGCTTGATGGCGTTGACGGCCTCAAAGACGTGGTGGTCAAACATATAGATGCCCACCAGGGCCAGGTTGCTGCGGGGGGTCTTGGGCTTCTCCACCAAGCGCAGGATCTGGCCGTTGCCGTTCAGTTCCGCCACGCCGTACTGCTGGGGGTTCTCCACTTCCTTGAGGACGATCTGGCTGTTCCAGTCGCTGGCCTCAAACTGGCGGACCAGTTCCGCGATGCCGCCCTGGATGACGTTGTCGCCCAGGAACATGACGAAGCGGTCCTGACCCAGGAAGGGCTCGGCGATCTTCACCGCGTGGGCCAGGCCCAGGGGGGCCTCCTGGGGGATGTAGGTCACCCGCACATCCCAGCGGGAACCGTCGCCCACGGCGGCCTGGATCTCCTCGGCGGTGTCGCCCACCACGATGCCGATGTCCTGGATGCCGGCCGCAGCGATGGCCTCAATCACCCGGAACAGGACCGGCTTGTTGGCCACAGGGACCAGTTGTTTGGCGCTCGTGTAGGTGATGGGGCGCAGGCGCGTCCCCTTGCCGCCGCTGAGGACCAAGGCTTTCACGCGTCACCTCCGCACATGGATGATGGGTTCAACCTCTTTACTCCCGCTGTCTGTGCTGACCCCACCCTCCCCCCGCCGCCTGGAGCGGCCCCCCCTTCCCTCCCCGCTGGCGGGGAGGGAAGGGGGTTAGGGGGACGGGAGGGGTCTCCCACCCCCAGCCTCACCAGAACCACCGCCGCCGTTTGACGGGCCGGGGCGGGGGCACATCCAGCGGGGCATCGGCCAGGACCGCTGCCGGCCAGTGCTGGACCAGGCAGGCGGCCTGCTCCGGGCCCACCAGGCCGGCCGCCCTCGCGGCCGCTTCCTTCAGAAGGGGCGGGCGGTGCCGAGGGCCGTGCCCATCCGAGCCGATGAAGTGCACCATGCCGTGCTCCAAAAGGAGCCGGGCCACCTCCTCCACCCGCCGCCCGAACTGCCCCAAGAGGCTCCCGGCGTTCAGTTGGGCCAGGATGCCCCGCCCCACCCACCGGTACAGCAGGTTCGGGTCTTCCACCACGCCCGCGTGGCGCTCTGGGTGGGCCACGATGGGGACGAGCCCCTGCACCTGCAGTTCAAAGAGGACCTGCTCGCCGTAGGTGGGGGTGCTGCCGAAGGGGAACTCCACCAGGAGGTAGCGGCTGCCGCACAGGGGGAAGGCTTGCCCCCGCCGCAACTGGGCCACCAGGTCGGGGGCGATGTAGACCTCCACCCCGGGGTAGATCCGCACCCGGAGGCCCCGGCGGTCAACCTCCGCCTGCAGCGCCGCAACGTCTGCCTCCACCTCGGCCTGGCGGTGGGCGTGGGCCGGCGACCAGTTGACGTTGTGGGGGGTGGCCACCATGGCTTCCACGCCATCCGCTGCAGCAACCTGCACCATTTCCACGGCCTGCTCCAGGTCCTCTGGGCCGTCGTCGTAGTGGGGCAGAAGGTGCACGTGGATGTCAATCATGGGCGCATCCCCGAGCGCTCAGGGCACAGGCACCTCGCCCGCAAGGGCGGCAGGCCTCACCGGGCATAGTAGCGGTGCAGGGATTCGTCAAAGGGCACGCCCATGAGGACCGCCCCCACCAGGCGGGCGTTCACCCGTTCCAGGACCTCCTTGGCCCGCTGGGCATGCTCCCGGCGGGTGCTCCCCGCGCCGATGAGGAGGAGCGTCCCATCCACCTTGGAGGCCAGGATGGCCGCGTCGGTCACGGCAATCACCGGCGGAACGTCAAAGAGCACCAAGTCGGCCTGCTCCGTGAGGAACCGAAGGATGTCGTCCATGCGCCGGGAGGCCAGGAGTTCTGCCGGGTTGGGGGGCAGGGGGCCGCTGGTGAGCACGCGCAGCCCCGCCACGCCCACATCCCGGAAGGGTGGCTCCTCCAGGGCCTTCTCATCCACCACCATGTTGGTCAGGCCCTGGTCGTTGGGGAGGCCGAAGATCTCGTGCTGGCGGGGGCGGCGCAGGTCGCAGTCCACCAGGATGACCCGCTTGTTCGCCTCAGCGGTGACGACGGCCAGGTTGGCCAGGGCGGTGGACTTGCCCTCTTCCGGGCCGGGCGAGGTGACCACCAGGCTCCGCAGGGGGCGGTCCAGGCTGGCGAACTCCAGGTTGGTGCGCAGGCTTCGGTACGCCTCTGCCACGGGCGACCGAGGGTCGGCGAGGGTGATGAGTCGCGTCATGTCAGGCCCTCCTCAAGAAGGGGCTGCGGCGTCGCCCGCTGGCCGTCCCCTCCAGCGGGATGGTCCCCAGCACGGCCAACCCCACCACGCGCTCCACATCTTCCGAGGTGCGCAGGGTCCCGGCCTCCAGCCACTCCAGGAAGAAGACGATGATGCCCCCCACCAGGGCCCCCAGGATGAGGCCAGCCAGGCCGTTGGTGAGGGGTTTGGGGCGGAAGAGGGGGGCATCCCGCACGTCGTCCACGATGGTCACGGCGATGCGGTCCCGCTGGTCCTGCTGCTGGTTCCAGGCTTCCCGCTCCTCCACGAAGATCTCGGCCATGGTCTGGGCGATGAGCATGGCCACCCGGGGGTCCGGGTCCTTGGCGTCAATCTGGATGCTGAAGTTGGAGGCGTCGGAACTGACTTCCACCTTCTCCAGGAAGGCGTAGGTGTTCATGTCCAGTTGGGCTCGGTCAATGACCTTCTGGGCCATGGTGTGGGTCTTCAGGCGCAGGACGTAGTTGCGCAGGATGTCCTTCACCGTGTTGGAAAGGCCCCAGTCCAGCCGAGCCGGCTCCACGCTCAGTTTGATGCTGGCTTTGTAGAGAGGCGTCTGCAGTTTGCTGAGGCCGACGGCGCTGCCGGCGGCCAGGATGGCCACCAGCAGGATGATCCAGCCCCGTTTCCGCAAGATCCTCAAGTAGTCTTGCAGTTCCATTCCATCCTCCCGATGGGGATGTTCCCCGTTCCAGCAAGGGTGGATTCTACCACAGATGCGGGGCCTGGGCAAAGCCCGCGCTTTCTCCGCAGGACCCCGTCTCGGCCCTTGGGTTGGCTACGAAAGAAGGACAGTCACTTGCACGGCCGCCTCCACGGCCACCGGCGCGGTTCCCGCGGGATCTCGCCCAAGACCTCCAGTCCCAGGGCGGCCACCTCTTCCCGCGTCCGCAGGGTGTCGTCCAGGTAATCCCACAGGAAGGCCAGGGAGACGCCCACGAAGAGGGCCAGGAAGAGGCGGATGGGCAGGTCCAGACGCTGGCGCAGCGGCTGAGGCACCGGGGCCAGGGTGGGCGGGTCAATGAGGTGGACGGTCGCCCCCTCGGCCCCCAGTTGGGCGAAGTAGCGGGCGTTGTTTTCTGCAAGTTCCGCTGCCGCGGCTTCGGCGATGGCCTGCAACTGCCCAGGGTCGGGCCAAGTGATGCGCATGGTCAGGATGCGGTGCTGCTTTTCCGCCACGGTGGAGCCCTGGATGGCCCCCGCCGGCACCTGGATCTCGCGGTCGGCCAGGCGGGCCGAGACCCCCTGGGCGAAGGCCTGGCTCTTGACGACCTCGCTGAAGTCGTCGGCGATGTACTCGGAGGTGAGCCAGGTGTAGTAGCGGTCGTAGGTGTAGTAGTTGCCGGTGCGCGGCTCCGGCTGGAGGCCCACGGTGAAGCGCAGGGAGGCCTGGTACAGGGTCGGGGCCTTCTGGGGCCAGAGGAGGCCAAGGATGAGCACCAGGGCCAGGAGCCCTGCCGGCAGCCACCACCTTCGCCACACGATCGCCCAGTACCTTCGCAGTTCCATTGTCCCTCCCTTTTTCTCTCCTCGCCCCCTGCAAACCTCACCCCATCCCTCAACCCCTCCCCTCTCCGCAGGCGGAAGGGAAAGGGGGGCTGGGGGGATGAGGAGAGGTCAGACCTCTCCCCAGGCCCCTCTCCGCCCAGGGACCTGTAGGAGCGATTCATGAATCGCCCCTACGAACC
>DAOTYM010000339.1:0-8266 GCA_034434775.1 Anaerolineae bacterium
CCCGGCAGGTCCAGGTCCCCGAAGGAGGTGAGGCGCCCCTCACCGTCAAAGGCGAACTCCTCGGCGCGGGCCAGGCCCCGGGCGATCAGGTGATGGGCCACCTGCATCCGCCGGTAGGTGGAAAGGACGGGCGGAGGCCGGTGCTCCAAGGCGGTCCCGGGCACGGGGGTGAAGGCGAAGAGGCCCACCGTCACCCCCAGGTCGGCCAGCCACTGGAGGGCCAGGACCATCTCCCGCTCCGTCTCGCCGAGGCCCACGATCAGGTGCGCGGCGATGCGGCCGGGGAAAGCCCTGGCCGCTTCCTCCAAGACCTCGGCCACGGGCTCCCAGGCCCGCCCCTTGACCCGGCGGAAGAGGTCTGGCGTGGCTGCATCCAGGCCGAAGCCGATGTGGTCGGCCCCGGCCTCCAGAAGTTCCCGCACCTGGCCCACGTCCCGGGGGATGATGGCCACGTCCACTGGCAGGGGGACCGCCTCGTGCAGCGCCCGCACGAGGGCCAGGGCCCGGGGGTAGTACCCCCGCCCGGCCGTGACCTGGATGCAGACCCGGCGCAGCGTCCCCTCCGCGGCGGCCTGCCGCAGCCGGCGCAGCACTTCCGCCTGGGGGAAGAGGGGCCAGGAGACCCGCGAGAGTTGGAGCGCGCTGGCGCGGCTATCCCGGGCCTGGGCGCAGAAGGCGCAGGCCATGGCACAGCGCCCCCCGACCATCAGATAGGCGGTGGTGGGGGGCGCGTCCAGGCGCACTTGGGCCAGGCCCAGCACACCGGCCGTGCCGATGGAGACGCCGACCACCTCTGCCTCACCGCACCTTGCGGTAGTGGATGGCCTCGCCATAGGCCGCAGCCTTGGCCGCCTCCATGACGATCTCCGGCAGGGTGGGGTGGGCGTGGATGGTCTCGGCGATGTCCCGGGCCGTCAGCCGGTGCTGGATGGCCAGCGCGCCCTCGGCGATGAGGTCCGAGGCCCGCGCCCCGAGGATGTGCATCCCCAGGACAACGCCGCTCCCCTTCTCCACCACCAGGCGGATGAGGCCTTCCGTCTGGCCCATGCCCAGGGCACGCCCGTTGACGGCGTAGGGGAAGCGGGCCACCTCTACCTCAATCCCCTCTTCCTTGGCCTGCTCCTCCGTCAGGCCGACGGAGGCCAGTTCGGGCATGGTGAAGATGCAGGCGGGCACAGCGCGGTAGTCCACGGCGATGCGCGCCCCCAGGGCGTTCTGCACGGCGATCTCCCCCTCGTGCGAGGCCACGTGGGCCAGTTGGTAGGGGCTGGAGACATCGCCGATGGAGTAGATGCCAGGCACGTTGGTCTCCAGATACGCGTTGACGCGGATGGCGCGCCCCTCGGTGGCCACGCCCACGTTCTCCAGGCCCAGGTCCTCGGTGTAGGGCGTGCGCCCGGTGGAGAGGAGCACCAAATCCCCCTCAGCCGACTCCACCTGGCCCTCCCGCTCCCACTCCACCCGCAGTTTCCCCTCGTCCGTCTGGACGATCTGGCGGAACTGGACGCCGATGATGGACGGGACGCCGGCCTTGCGGATGAGGGCCCTGAAGCGCTTGGCCAGTTGGGGGTCGGCATCCTTCAGGAAGGTGCGGCGGCCCACCACGGTGACCTGCGTGCCCAGGGCGTTGAAGATGCAGGCGAACTCCATCCCCACCACGCTGGCCCCCAGGACGACCAGGGAGCGGGGGAGTTCCGTGATCTGCAGGAGTTCGCGGGACGTGACGACGCCGGGCAGGTCCGTCCCTGGGATGGGGACCCGCGCCGGCTCGGAGCCGGTGGCCAGGATGATGCGACGGGCCTCCAGGATGACGGGCTCACCCCCCGCTCCAGGGAGAGGCGTGACCCGTACCTGGGTGGGCGTGAGGAGCGTCCCCACGCCGGCGTAGACGTCCACGCCGTGGCCCGCCACCAGTTCTTCCACGCCGCGCACCAGGGTCTCGGTGACCTCGGCCTTGCGGGCCATCATGCGGGCGAAGTTGACGCGGACGGCCCCCTCCACGTCAATGCCGAACTCCGCGGCGCGGAGCATCTCCTGGTAGAGTTCGGCCTGGGAGACCAGGGCCTTGGTGGGGATGCAGCCGTGGTTGAGGCAGGTCCCGCCGATGCGTTCCTTTTCAATGAGCGCGACCCGCGCCCCCAGTTGGCGGGCCCGGATGGCCGCGACGTAGCCGCCAGGCCCCGCTCCGATGATGCACAGGTCGTAAGGCTGGGTTCCGTGTTCAGTCATGGGGTCCTCCATGCTGGGCTTTGGACTCCTGGATGATCTGGAGGGCCAGGGCCCGCTCCTCCTCCAGGGTGTGGACCTCGCCGTCCAAGCGCGCGGCGCGCAGGCGGTGCAGGATGCGCCGGTAGATGGGCCCGGGCTCCACCTGGAGTTCCCTCCGCAGGTACTCGCCGTCTATGGCCGGCTGGACGTGGCGCAGCCGCCGCTCAAAGAGTTCCAGTCGCTGGCGGACCAGCCAGGATTCCTCCACGAGCCACGCCAGGAACCGGGCCCGGGGGCTGAAGGGGGCCAGGAGGTCGTAGATCTGGCTGGGCTTGAGGTGGTTCTCCCGCAACTGGGCCAGGGTAGGGCGCAGGTCTACCAACTCCTTCAGCAGGCGGCGGTCGTCGCGCACGATGCGCAGGCGCTCCACAAAGCGGTCCAGTTCCTCGGGCCCCAGGCGGCAGGTGAGGAGCGCCAGGTAGCAAGGGGCAAGGGACGCGCCGCAGATCGCTTCCGGGGCCGCAAGGCTGGCCCAGGGCTCCTCCCGTACGCTCTGGCGCAGGGCGCGGCAGCGTTCGGCCAGCCAGGCGTCTCCCCGCAGGCCAGGCGAAAGGGCGCGCAGAATGCCCAGTTCGTCCAGGCGCATCAGAGCCTTCTCCGGCTCCGCCTCCTCCAAGATGAGGTACAGTTCGTGGCGGATGCGCTCGCCAGTGGTGCGCCGGAGGAGGTCCAGGGCGTTCTCAATCAGTTCGGCGGTGCGCTCCTCAATGCGGAACCCCAACCGCTGTTCCAGGCGCACGGCGCGCAGCATCCGGGTCGGGTCTTCCACGAAACTGAGGCTGTGGAGCACCCGGATGAGGCCCCGGCGCAGGTCCTGGTGCCCGCCGTAGAAGTCCAGGAGTTCGCCGAAGCGCTCTGGCGCGAGGGCGATGGCCAGGGTGTTGATGGTGAAGTCGCGCCGGTGCAGGTCCTGGCGGATGGATGAGCGCTCCACCTGGGGCAGGGCGGTGGGGTGCTCGTAGAACTCGGTGCGCGCGGTGACGAAGTCCAGGTGGCGGATGGGCAGGGCAGCCCAATCCACCTCGCCCTGGTCCGTGTGGAGGGGCGTCATGGGCCCTTCCAGGATCCACTTGGCGGTGCCGAAGCGGCGGTGGCTGCGGACGCGGCCGCCGTGGGCCCGGGCGAGGGCGCGCGCCAGGGCGATGGCATCGCCTTCCACCACCAGGTCCAGGTCCAGGTTGGGGATGCCCAGGAGGAGGTCGCGCACCACGCCGCCCACGGCGTAGACGGAGAAGCCCATCTCGCGGGCCCGGCGGCCCACCTCCCGCAGGAGGGTCACCACCTGGGGGGAGAGGGCCTCTTCCATGAGGCGGACCGTGTGCTGGGCCGAGGGCGGGGGTTGCCGCGGCCGGCTCCAGAGTTTCAGGAGGTCCGTGCGGGTGACGATGCCGATGACCTGGCCGTTTTCCACCACCGGGACCTGGCCCACGCCGTGCTCCATCATGACGGCCTGGAGGGTCTCTAAGGAGTCGCCGGGGCGCACGGCAATGGGGCCCTTGATCATGATCTCCTCCACCCGCTTCCGCCCCAGCCGGTGGTGGAGGGCCTTGTCAATCTCCCGCCGGGTGACGACGCCGACCACGCGGCCCTCCTCCACCACGGGGAAGCCCTCGTGGCCGTAGCGGACCATCGCCTCGGCGACCTCGGCGACGGTGGTCTGGGGCGAGACGGTGTGCACGCCGAACGACATGATCTGCCGCACGGTGATGGGAGGGCGCACGTGGTGCTCCAGGGCGCGGAGAAGCCTCTCCCGGATGTCCTGCAGGGTCAGGCCGCGGATGAGGGCCGCCGCGGCACGGGCGTGGCCACCGCCTCCGAACTCCTCGGCCACGCGGCCGACGTGGATGTCCTCGGTCCGGCTGCGGGCCACCATCTGCACGAAGTCGCCCAGGTCCACCAGGACGAAGAGGGCGTCGGGGTCCAGGAGGTCCTGGACCTTGTGGGCCAGGGTGGAGATCTCCTCGTCAAAGTCGCGCACGCTGGCGGCGGCGAGGATGACGGTGTGGCCAGCGAACTCGTAGGGCTCGCTGGCTTCCACCAGGGCTTGGTAGAGGGCCTGCTGGGCGCGGGTGAGGGGGTAGTGCAGGAAGTCGTTGACCACGTCCAGGTTGGCCCCCTGCTCCAGGAGCCAGGCCGCGCAGCGGAGGTCGCGGGGCGTGGTGTTGCTGTAGGAGAAGCCCCCGGTGTCCTCGTAGATGCCCAGGGCGAGGAGGGTGGCCTCCACCCCGGTCAGGGGGATGCCCCGCTGGAGGATCTCCTCCACCAGGAGGGTGGTGGTGGCGCCCACCGGCTCGCCCCGGAACGTGGTGTCGGGAGGGAGGGTTTCGGGCGGGTCGTGGTGGTCCACGATGTGGATGCGGGTGCGGGGGCCCATGCCCCGCACCTGGGCGTAGGACTGGGTGTCCACCACGATGGCCAGGTCCACGGCCTCGCGGGGCAGGTCCTCGGGCTGGACGAAGGGGAGTTCGTCCCAGTACAGGGTGAGGAAGTCCCGCAGGTTGCGGTTGAGGCGCCGGGGCAGGACCGGCTTGGCCTGGGGGAAGAGTTTCCAGGCCGCGAGCAGGGCTGCCAGGGCGTCAAAATCCGCGTTCTCGTGCGTCAGGATGACCTGCATGGCTGGTCCTCACCTGCCGCGCCCCCGGCCCAGAGAAAGAGATGCTGGCCCCTCGCGCGGCCAGCATCTCCTCGCTTGCGGGAATGGCAGTGGAGCCTTCCGGCAGGGGCCCCGTGGGAGGGCCTAGGTGTTGCGGTGGGCCTCAAGGGTGCGGCGGATGATCTCGTCCAGTTCCTTCTGGCGGGCAGGGGATTTCTCTTCGTCTTTCCTGCCCTTGGCCCGGGTGCGGCGCTTCTCCTGGCGGCGGAGGGCCTCCTCCATCGCGATCTGCATGAGGGTCGGGGCCTCTTCGTCCTCCTCCACCTCTTCCGAGGCGGGCGGTTTGGGCTCCGGTTCCTCTTCCTCTTCGCCCAGGCCCTTCAGGCTCACGTCCACGCGGCGGCGCTGGACGTCCACCTGGATGACGCGGACCTCCAGTTCCTGGCCCACACGGACCACGTCCTCGGGGCGGGAGACGAACTCCTTGCCCATCTCGCGCACGTGGAGGAGGGCTTCCCGCTCCACGCCGATGTCCAGGAACGCGCCGTAGCGCTCCAGGCGGGTCACGCGCCCGCGCACGATGTCCCCCTCCCGCAGGTCCTCCAGGGAGGGGGCGTTGGGGTCAATCATGGTCAGGCTGATGCGGTTGCGTTCTCGGTCCAGGTCCTTGATCCAGACGGTGACCTTATCCCCCTCGTGCAGGACGTCGGTGATCTTGGCGACGGGCTTGCGGGAGACCTCGGTGATGTGGACCAGGCCGTCGCGGCCCACGCCGATATCCACGAACGCGCCGTAGTCCACGATGGCCTTGACCGTGCCCTCAAAGCGCATGCCTGGGGCGAGGCGGACGACCTTGCGCACCCGCGCGGCAGGCTGACCCTGCGGCGATTGCTTCGCGTTCACTGCTGCCTCCAGCCAAAGGGTACTCCTGGTGGTTGGGGACATTATAGCAGAGAACAGGGGCGTGTCAACCGCCAAGGGGCGCGCGGGGCAAGGGGGCTACTGCTGGACCACAATAAAAATTCTGTTTTCGGGTAGTAGGGGCGCACGGTCGTGCGCCCCTACCCAGGCCGCGCCTTTTGCAGGGACGCGTTCCCTGTGGTATACCTTCCTGGGCCCGAACATCGGCACGGGCTGCTGGGCGGCCCGTTGGGCCCAGGTGGACCGGGAGATGGCGGACCAGTTTGACGTGATCGTGGTGGGCGCTGGACACGCCGGCTGCGAGGCCGCGCTGGCCGCGGCGCGCCTGGGCGCGCACACCCTCCTCATCACCATGAACCTGGACCTCGTCGCCCAGATGCCCTGCAACCCGTCCATCGGCGGGCCGGGCAAGGGGCACCTCGTGCGGGAGGTGGACGCCCTGGGCGGCGAGATGGGCCGCGCCACGGACCGCACCTTCATCCAGATCCGCCTCCTCAACAGTTCCAAGGGGCCAGCGGTCCAGGCCCTGCGGGCCCAGTGCGACAAGCGCCTCTACTCCCTGAACATGAAGCACACCCTGGAGCGGGCCCCCAACCTCACCCTGCGCCAGGCCCGGGTGGAGCGGATCCTGGTGGCCGAGGACCGCGTCCGCGGCGTGGAACTCCAGGGCGGCACGGTGGTGGAGGGCCGCGCCGTGGTCCTCACCACCGGCACCTTCCTCAACGGGCGCATCCTGAGCGGGGAGTTCTCCTACCCGGCTGGCCGGGCGGGGGAATTCCCCGCGGAGGGCCTCTCCGCCTCCCTGCGGGCGCTGGGCTTCACCCTGGGGCGCTTGCAGACCAACACTCCGCCCCGTATAGATGCCCGCACCATTGACTTCGCCCAGACGGAACCGCAGATCGGGCACGAGTCGCCCCTCTACTTCCACTTCCCCTTCCACCACGCGGCTCTGGCCGGGGAGCCGGTCCCCCTGGGAGGAGGAGTGGGGCCCTTCTTCCAGACCCCACCCAACCCGGTCTACCCCATCCCCCGGCAGACGGAGTGGCGGCCGCAACTCCCATGCTACCTGGTGCGCACCAACGCCGAGACCCACCGCGTGGTGCGGGCGAACCTGCACCGCTCGCCCATCCTGCCGGGGACCCTGGCGGCTGTGGGGCCGCGCTACTGCCCTTCCTTTGAGGAGAAACTGGTGCGCTTCCCCGACAAGGACTCGCACCAACTCTTCCTGGAGCCAGAGGGGTGGTGGACCGGCGAGGTCTACGTGCAGGGGTTCTTCACCGGCCTCCCCGAAGACGTGCAGCGGGAGATGCTGCACACCATCCCCGCCCTGCGGGAAGCGGTCATCATGCGCCCGGGGTACGCCATTGAGTACGACTACGTCCCCACCACCCAGATCCAGGCCTCCCTGGAGACCCGCCTCGTGGAGGGGCTCTTCCTGGCTGGCCAGATCAACGGCACCTCGGGGTACGAGGAGGCCGCAGCCCAGGGCCTGATGGCTGGCGTGAACGCCGCCCGCCAGGTGATGGGCAAGGCCCCCGTCATCCTGCGGCGGGACCAGGCCTACATTGGCGTGCTCGTGGACGACCTGGTGACGCGGGAGCAAGACGAGCCGTACCGCATCATGACCTCCCGCGCCGAGTACCGCCTCCTCCTGCGGCAGGACAACGCCGACCTGCGCCTGGCCCCCGTGGCCGAGGAGGTGGGCCTCCTCCCGCCGGAGCGCCTGGCGGACCTGCGGGCCCGTCGCCGGGCCATAGAGGAAGAACTATCTCGCCTGCGGGCGACCTGGCTCCGCCCGGACCCCGAGGTCAACGCGGTTCTCCAGGAAGCGGGCCTGGAGCCCCTGACGGATGGCGTGAACGCGCTCCAGTTCCTGCGGCGGCCTGAGGTGACCTACGCGCTGGTGGCCCGGTGCGCGCCGCCCCCGGAGCCCCTCCCGCCCGCGGCCGCGGAGCAAGTGGAGATTGAGGCCAAGTACGCCGGGTACATTGAGAAGCAGGAGCGAGAGGTGGCCCGGCTCAGGCGGTTGGAGGAGTGGCCCATCCCGCGGGACTTCAACTACCAGCACGTGGTGGGCCTGCGGAACGAGGCCCGGGAGAAGTTGGAGCGCTTCCGCCCGGCCACTGTGGGGCAGGCCTCCCGCGTGCCGGGGGTCAACCCGGCCGATGTGTCCCTCCTCCTCATCGCCCTGCAGGGGGCAAAGGGCCCCAGTGCCCGCTGAACGCAACGATCTGTAGGGGCGATTCATGAATCGCCCCTACAAACCTCACTCCTACCCCAGGGGGTAAGGGTGAGGTCCATAGAGGCGAGGCATGCCTCGTCCCTGCAGGTTTCAATTCCTGCCCCTAGTGTTGGACCACCATGAGAACCTCGTGTTCGGCCATGCAGGTCACGGTTGCAGTCTCGTAGGGGCGCACGGCCGTGCGCCCCTACTCCACCCCTCACCGCGGCGTAGTACTTAGGGGGACGAGGAAAGATGTCAAC
>DAOTYM010000340.1:0-5133 GCA_034434775.1 Anaerolineae bacterium
CCCCCCATTCGTGGATCGCCCCTACGCCGGAGCCCCCGGTTTTTGCCTTCGCCACACCCCTGCGCTATAATGGGCCTGCGGTATCGCGAATCTTGCATTTTTAGCGTTGGAGAGGCGGAACCGACCATGGCCATCGTCTTCCCGTTCACCGCCATCGTGGGCCAGGAGCGCATGAAGCGCGCCCTCATCCTCAACGCCATCAGCCCGCAGATCGGCGGTGTGCTCATCCGAGGGGAGCGGGGCACGGCCAAGTCCACCGCGGCTCGGGCCCTGGCTGCCCTCTTGCCAGAGATTGACGTCGTCGCCGACTGCCCCTTCCACTGCGATCCCCACAGCCCGGAAGGGATGTGCGACAACTGCCGCGAGCGGCTGGAACGGGGCGAGACCCTGCCCGTGGCGCGGCGGCGCATCCCCTTCGTGGACCTGCCGGTGAGCGCCACCGAGGACCGGGTGGTGGGCACCCTGGACATTGAACTGGCCATCCAGAAGGGAGAGCGGCACTTTGAGCCGGGGGTCCTGGCCGCGGCCAACCGCGGCCTCCTCTACGTGGACGAGGTGAACCTGTTGGACGACCACGTGGTGGACCTCCTCCTGGACTCCGCGGCCATGGGTGTCAACGTGGTGGAGCGGGAGGGCATCTCCTTCCAGCACCCGGCCCGCTTCATCCTGGTGGGGACCATGAACCCTGAGGAAGGGGAACTGCGCCCCCAGTTGCTGGACCGGTTCGCCCTGTGCGTGGAGATCCACGGCATCGCCGACCCGGAGGCACGGGCGGAGATCGTGCAGCGGCACCTGGAGTTTGAGCGCGACCCAGCCGGCTTCCGGGCCCGGTGGGAGCCCAGCGAGCGGGCCCTCTCCCGGGAGATTGAGCGGGCGCGGGCGCTCCTGCCGCAGGTCCGCTACACGCGGGCCGACCTCTTCACCATCGCCCAGGTCACCACGGCGATGCAGGTAGATGGCCACCGGGCCGACATCGTCATCCTGAAGGCCGCGCTGGCCCACGCTGCCTTTGAAGGGCGCACCCAGATAGACGAGCGGGACATCCTCCTGGCGGCGGAACTGGCCCTGCCCCACCGCCTGCGGCGCCAGCCCTTCCAGGAGGTGGTCCAGGAGACCCGCAACCTCCAGGAGATCGTGGAGGAAGCCCACCGGGAAAACCACGGCAAGGACCAGGAGCCGCCCACGTCGGGCGGGCACGTGCCCCCGCCCCCTGTCCCGCCGGAGGGGAACCAGGTGGGGGGCGGCGCAGGGGACCTCGCCGCCGTGGTCCTCAAGGGGCACCAGGCCGAACCCCTGGGCCAGCCCAACCCTCGCGAGGTGGACCTGCAGGTGCGCGCCGGGCGGACTTTCCGGCCTCGGCGGCTGGCCACTCCCCTGGACCGCCTGACGCGCCACCAGGCGGGGAAACGCTCCTTCACCCGCACGGACCGCAAGCGCGGCCGCTACGTCCAGGCCTGCGTGCCCAAAGGCCCCTGCACCGACGTGGCCCTGGATGCCACCCTGCGCCAGGCCGCGCCCTACCAGGTGCGCCGGCCCCACGAGGGGGTGGCCCTGGCCGTCCACAAGGAAGACCTGCGGCAGAAGGTGCGGGTGCGGCGGGCCGGCAACCTGATCCTCTTCGTGGTGGACGCCAGTTGGTCCATGGCCGCCGCAGAGCGGATGGAGGCCACCAAAGGCGCGGTCCTCTCCCTCCTGATGGACGCCTACCAGAAGCGGGACCGGGTGGGCCTCGTCGTCTTCCAGAAGGAAGGGGCGCGGGTGGTGCTCCAGCCCACCTCCAGCGTGGAGCGGGCCAAGCGGCTCCTGGAGCGCATCCCCGTGGGCGGCAAGACCCCCCTCTCCGCCGGCCTCCTCCTGGCCTACCAGGTCTTTGACCTGGAGCGGCGGCGGGACAAAGAGGCCATGCCCCTGATGATCCTCCTGACGGACGGCGCGGGGAACGTCTCCCTGACCGGGGAGCCGCCCCACGAAGAGGCGCTCAAACTGGCCCGCACGATGCGCCGGCGGGGCATCCGCTCCGTGGTCATCAACATGGAGCACCCCTCGTTTGACCGGGGCCTGGCCAACTCCCTCGCCGAGGCCCTGGGGGCTCCCTGCTACCGCCTGGAGAAACTGGAAGCCCAGGCCCTCTACCACACCGTCCAGGAGGAACTGCACGCTGGGTGAAGGGCTGAGGTTCCCCGGGGCCAGTCCCCAGGCGCGCCGCATCTTTGCCGACCTGGCGCTGGTGCTGGTCACGGCTATCTGGGGCGCGACCTTCGTCATGGTCAAGGGGGCCGTGGCGGCCTTCCCGGTCTTCGCCTTCCTGGCCCTGCGCTTCGCGCTGGCCTGGCTGGCGCTCTTGCCGTTGTGGGCTTGGGTGCGCCACCGGCAGGGCCGGGGGAACCCGGCCAGCGGCTGGACGCGCCAGTGGGCGCGGGGCATCCTCATCGGCGTCTTCCTCTTCGCCGGCTACGCCTTCCAGACCGGTGGCCTCCAGTACACCACGGCCTCCAAGGCGGGGTTCATCACCGGGCTTTCGGTGGTGATGGTGCCCCTCTTCTCCGCGGTGGTGCTGCGGCGTCCCCCGGGCCGGTGGGCCCTGGTGGGCGTGGGCCTGGCCACCGCGGGCATGTTCCTCCTCTCGTGGGGAGGGGACTGGCACGTGGGCCTGGGGGAACTCCTGGTGCTGGGGTGTGCCTTCAGTTTCGCCGCCCACATCACGGCCGTAGGGGCCTTCGCGCCCCGGGGGGACGTCCTCAGCCTGACGGCGACGCAGATCGCCACCGTGGGGGTCCTGAGCGCCGCGGCTTCGGCCGCCTTTGAGCGGACGTGGGCCGCGCCGCCGGCGGAGGTGTGGGGGGCGGCGGCCTTCACCGGGGTGCTGGCCACCTCCTTCGCCTTCGGCGTGCAGACGGCGGCGCAGCGCTTCACCAGCCCCACCCACACCGCGCTCATCTTCGCCGCCGAGCCGGTCTTCGCCGCGGCGTTCGGCTTCCTGCTGGCCGGGGAGACGCTGGGGGTGCGGGAGTCGGTGGGGTGCACCCTCATCCTGCTGGGGATGCTCACCGCCGAGGCCGCGCCCCTGCTCCTGCGAGGAGGGCGGCGGGGCTGATCCTGTACCTCCCCTGGCCTGCGACGGACGCCCCTCCCTTCGCCTGCGTAGAGGGAGGGAGAACGAGGTGGGTGAGGTCAACCCAGGCCCAGGGCCAAGCATGCCTCGCCCCTACGAACTACGGACCTCACCCCTGCCCCCTGGGTGAGGTCTGGGGGCGATCCGGGAATCATCCCTCCTTTGTGGTATAATGGGCCGCTGCCTTCCGAGGCAGATGCCATGCCGATACCCTACGTCAGGAGGAGCACCGATGGACTTGGGGCTTCGGGGCAAGGTAGCGCTGGTGGCTGCATCCAGCCGGGGGCTGGGCCGGGCCGCCGCCGCAGAACTGGCGCGGGAAGGAGCCAGGGTGGCCCTCTGCGCCCGCAACGCAGAGGAACTCCAGGCCACGGCCGAGGCCATCCGCCAGGAGACCGGGGCGGAGGTGCTCGCCATCCCCGCCGACCTCACCCGGGCCGAGGACATCCAACGCCTGGTGGCCCGGGTGGAAGCGCGCTTCGGCCAGGTGGACATCCTGGTGACCAACGCTGGCGGTCCGCCCGGCGGTTCCTTTGAGGACTTTGACGACGAGGCCTGGCGCAGGGCGTGGGAACTGACCTTCATGAGCGCCGTGCGCCTCATCCGGGCCGTGCTCCCGGGCATGAAGGCGCGCCGCTGGGGCCGCATCATCAACATCACCTCGGTGAGCGTCAAACAGCCCCTGCCGGACCTCATCCTCTCCAACGCCTACCGCGCCGCCGTGGCCGGCGTGGCCAAGACGCTGGCCAACGACCTCGCCCCTCTGGGCATCACCGTCAACAACGTCTGCCCAGGCTGGACCCTGACGGACCGCGTGCAGGAGTTGGTAGAGCGGCGTGCCGCGCAGCAGGGCATCTCCTTTGAGGAAGCCCTGAAGGCGGCCACGGCCAGCATCCCCATGCGCCGCATGGGGCGGCCCGAGGAACTGGCTGCCCTCATCGCCTTCCTGGCCTCGGAGCGGGCCGCCTATATCACAGGCACCACCATCCCCGTGGACGGCGGCTCGGTCCAGGGGCTCCTCTGACCCCAGGAGGGGCCCTGTCGGCATGCCGCACCCTCCCCTCCCCTCGGCCTTCCTCCAGCGGATGCGCTGCTGGCTCGGCGAGGAGTTCCCGGCCTTTGCCCAAAGCCTGGAGGGCCCCCCCCTCGCCGGCCTGCGCCTGAACCCGGCCAAGGCCTCGCCCGAGGGCCTGGCGCGGTGGGACTTCCTCCTGGAGCCCCTCCCCTGGTGCCCCCAGGAGGGCTTCCTCCTGCGGGCCCCGGCCGAGGCCGGGCAGCACCCCTTCCACCTCGCAGGGTGCTACTACCTCCAGGAGCCGGACGCCACCGCCGTCGTGCCCCTCCTGGACCCGCAGCCGGGGGACTGGGTGCTGGACCTCTGCGCCGCGCCCGGGGGCAAGGCCACCCACATCGCCAGCCGCCTGCAGGGCCAGGGCGTGCTCATCGCCAACGACCTGGTCCCGGCCCGCGCCCGGACGCTGGCGGCGAACCTCGCCCGTTGGGGCACCCGCAACGCGGCCGTGACCGCCGAACACCCGGACCACCTGGCCCGCCACTTCGGGGCGGCCTTTGACCGGGTCCTGGTGGACGCGCCCTGCTCGGGGGAGGGGATGTTCCGCAAGAGCCCGGAGGCCCGCTTGGCCTGGAGCCTGGCCCACGTGGCCGGCTGCGCCGCCCGGCAACGGGCCATCCTGGAGGCCGCTGCGCGCCTGGTCCGCCCGGGGGGACGCCTGGTCTACAGCACCTGCACCTTCGCCCCGGAGGAAAACGAGGGGGTGGTCGGGGCGTTCTTGCGCCAGCACCCGGAGTTCCGCCTGGTGCCGCCCCCGGCCTTCCCGGGCTTCTCGCCGGGCCGGCCGGAGTGGCTGGAGGACCCCACCCTGCGGGAGATGGAGGTCCTGCGGCAGTGTGTGCGCCTGTGGCCCCACCGCACCGCAGCGGAAGGGCACTTCATCGCCATCTTGGTGCGGGAGGATGATGCCGAAGCCCCGCAGGTTCCCCCCTGGCCGGTCTCGCCACCC
>DAOTYM010000341.1:0-9022 GCA_034434775.1 Anaerolineae bacterium
TGCCCAGGAAGTCCGCAGCCCAACGGACCCTGCGGTCAATCTCATCCTTGCTGAGACCACGCAGCCGCAAGGGGAAGGCGATGTTCTCGTACACGCTCAGGTAGGGGTAGAGGGCGTACGTCTCAAAGACCATAGCCACATTGCGCTGGCTGGGCCTGAGGGGGTTGACCAAGGTATCATCAAACCAGATCTCGCCCTTGGTGATCTCTTCCAGCCCGGCGATCATCCGCAGGGTAGAGGACTTGCCGCACCCAGAGGGCCCCAGGAGGGCGAAGAACTCCCCCTGTTTGCACTGGATGTTCAGGTCCTTGACGGCGATCACCCGGCCTTCGTAAATCTTCCAGACATGTTTCAGCGTCACACTGGCCATCGTTCACCCCCTACCCTTCCTGCCGCTTGCCAGCGGCCTGCTTGTCCTTGCCCGACTTGCGAAACAGGAAGTAGAGGATCACTGCCCAGACCCCGAACATGGCCCAACTGGGCACTCCGTAGGGGTCCACAAAGCGCAACCAGAGCAACATGAGGATGAAGAGCGACCGATACGCCCAGGTCAGTTTGTCGCCGATATTCATGGTCTTTCGCTCCTCCTTACCCACTGCTCACGGCTTGATCACCACCTTGAGCGACTCACCCCGGCGGATGTGCTCAAACCCCTGGGCGATCTCCGCGAGGGGGAGGATGTGGGTGATGTACTTGGCCGCTTCTATGACGCCGGAGTGGATCATGGCCAGGGCCTGGTATTGCTGCTTGTAGTTGGAGGCATAGGCCCCGGTGACCTCAATCTCGCCATAGTGGAGGTAGTTGCTCGCAAACTGGATGGTGGGCTTCCCCTTGGGGAGCCCGCCGAAGTAGACGATGCGGGCACGCTTCTTGGCCATCCGCAGCGCATCTTCCTGGGCCTGTCCAGAGGAGCACGCCACGATGATGCGCTCGGCCCCTTTTCCGCCCGTGAGGCTCAGGACGGCCTCCACCGTGTCCCCAGCCCCGGAAGAGAGGTAGACCATGCGGTCTTCTCCCAGGATGCTTCTGGACCGGGCCAGCCTCTGCTCGTTGATCTCCACGAGGATGACCTGGAAAGCCCCCCGGGCCCGGGCCACCTGGGCCTGGAGCGTCCCGATGGGCCCTGCCCCGATCACCACCACCGTATCTCCGAGTTCCACCTGGAGCCTCTCCACACCGTTCAGGGCATCGGAGAAGGGGTCTATCAGCGTGGCGTGCTCAAAGGGGAGGTCGTCCGGCAGTTTCATCACGTTGCGCAAGGCCACCCGGGCGATGGGCATGTACTCCGCATACCCTCCTGGATGCGGCCAGTACCCCAGGAGCCCCCGCTCCACGCAGAGGTTCTCCAGCCCCATGCGGCAGTACTCGCAGCGCCCGCACGCCAGCGTGGAGATGACGTGGACCCGGTCTCCCTCCCGGACATCCGTCTCCTGGCGCGCCTCGGGGCCGATCTCGGCCACGACCCCGGCCACCTCATGGCCCAAGATCCAGGGGGGCTTCGCCCGCTCGTCCCCGTTGAAGTAGGTCCGGGCATCGGTCCCGCAGATCCCGCAGGCGACCACTTTTAAGAGCAGCCCGTCCCTCGGGCACTCCGGTTTCGGCACCTCCTCAATTCTGACGTCCTCAACGCCGTACAAGACAGCCGCTCGCATGCAAGCCTCCTCAAGGATGTAGGTTGGGCACGGTGGAAGAGGAGCCGCTCACCGCTTCCCTTGGGCGAGGGTCGCCCGCAGTTCCTCCAGGGCATCCTTGGCTGGCCACCGCTCGTGGATGACGCGGGCCAGGGCACGGGTCATGGCAAAGGGGTTCTCGTGCTGGAAGATGTTCCGGCCGACAGAGCACCCCACCGCCCCCGCCTTCATGGCCAGTTCCATCCTCGTGAGGAGCTCTTCATCGCTGACGAGCGTCCCTCCCGCCACGACCATGGGCACCTGCGTCGCCTGCACGATCTTGGCGAACAAGTCCGCATCCCCAGGCCAGTTGGTCTTGACGATATCCGCCCCCAACTCAGCGCACAGCCGGGAGTTGCGCAGGAGGTACTCGTACCCATACTCCTGCTTGAGGCTCTCCAGGGAGGCATAGGCAGAGGGGTACTCCGCCTCGGCAATGAAGGGCATGCCCAAGCGTTCGCACTCACCCCCCACCCTGGCGACGAAATTGATCATCTCCGGTTCATTCTCGCCATTGAGGGCAACGTAGACCACCACCGCGTCGGCACCCAAGCGGAGGGCCTCCTCCACCTGCCCGATCTCCACGATGATGTTCGGTTTGGGACATCCCGCCGCGGCCGCGGAGAGCATCATGGCGAAGGACGTCTCCCGATGGAGTTCGTCCACCACGATGCGGGCGAAGCCCTTGCTCAACATGAACACGTTGGCCCCACCCGCCTGGGCCTCCCGGACCCGCGCCTTCATGTCCCGGAGCCCGCTCAGGAACGTGGGCGAGGTCATCCCGTGGTCCAGGGCGCAGATGACCGAGGAGTTGGTCTCCTGGCGGATGAGCCTCTTGAGCCGAATTTCTTTGCCCAGGGAATGCATGGTCACCTCCTTGCCTGCGTGAATTTGCTGGAGAAGGACTCGCGTAGTATAACGAGCGGTGGTGGGGCGGGCAGGCCAAGGGCCCCTTGCTCCCAGGGCTGGTCCTGGCCTCGCCCGCCCGCCGCTGTACCCTTACTTGGGCAGGATCTTCTCCAACTCCACTGCGAGTTCGTCCAGGGCTTGCTTGGGGGTCAGTTCCCCTGTGAGCGCGCGGTTGACGTACAGGATGATCGCCTCGGTGTACTTCTCCTCCTCAGGCCACTTGGGCTTGGCCACGATGGTCACCGAGGTGTCCCCTGTCTTCGGGTTCACCGCTTCCAGGTAGCGCCGCGGCACGCCCACGCCGTTGGGCGCCCCCTCTTCCCGCACCTTCAGGACCAACTTGCCCCCGGTCTTCAGGTAGACGGCCGTGGGCACGTACGGGATGTTGGCCACCTCGGGGTCGTCATAGGTGGAACGCAGGCCAGACTCGCCCCCCAGTTTCATCTGGGCGATCTGGACGTCCTTGCCCATGGCCCACTGGATGAAGAGCCAGGACAGGCCGGGCTTCTTGGCGCTGTTGGGGATGAAGTAGCTCCAGCCCTCAATCTGGGTCATCTTCTCCCGGCCGATGGGGACGCCGCTGTAGGCGATCTTGCCGGCAGCGGTGGACTGCTCGGGGTCCTCCACGGCGAAGGTGGCGTCGTCCCACTGGATGGCCATGGCCACCAGGCCCGATTGCTGGGCCGCCTGCTTCTCATCCCAGGTATAGCGCAGGGTGCCTGGCGGTGCGTAGGGGAGCAGGTCAATGATGGTCTGCAAAGCCTCTACGGCGATGTCGGAGTTCACCGTCACTTTGCCGTACCGGTCGCCACGGTTTTCCGGCAACTCAATGTCCCGCCCACCGAAGGCGTAGAGGATGTTCAGGTAGTCGTACCAGGTGGAGACGTGGCGCGCCCCGCTCCAGGTGTGACCGTAGACGTCGTGATCCAGGACCTCGCCCGCCAGGGTCTCGCCCGACTTCCGGGTGAAGAACTCGGCCACATCCCGGTATTCCTTCCACGTCACCGGCGGAGAGGGGAGGTCGTACCCGTACTTGGCCTTGAAGGCAGCCTTCTCGTCCGGGTGCTCAAACCAGTCGTACCGGTACCAGAGGTACATGCTGATGAAGTGGAAGGGGAGAGCGTAGATCTTGTCGTTGTAGGTGCAGGTCTCGCGGAACCATTCCTGGTTCAGGATGTTCTCTTCAAAACTGAAGTTGGGGTCGCGGAGGTTGGGGTCGTTATAGAACTCGTCAATGGGGCGCACCCAGCCAGCGTCCACCAGTTTGCCAATGGCCCGGTGGGGCTGCAGGACCACATCGTAGATGCCCGTCTGCCCTGCGAAGTCCAGGGTGACTTTCTCCACCGCCTCTTCGTGGCCGAGGCCCTCAATGACGACCTTGACACCCGTCTGCTCCTCAAACTGCGATTTGAGTTTCTCCAGGGCTTCCAGCGGTGGGAGGGCCTCGCCGATCAGCCGGAGGGTCTCCCCTTTCCAGGGCTCGGCAGCCTTGGCCAGGGACCATGCCTCTTTGGCAGGGGGCTGTGTGGGTTTGGCTTCCTCCTTCGTCGGCGGGGGCGGAGGGGCTGGCGTCGGCGTTGCCGCCGGCGCGCACGCGCCCAGCACTAGCGCCAGAAGCACAGCCAGGGTCAACAGGTGTGGCAGCCTCTCCTTCTTCATGGACAAACCTCCTTGTCTCCTCACTGCGCGATCTCCCGACCTCAAACAAGCGGCCTTTGCCCTGTGGTCTCCCGTCCATCACCTCCTTTCCGGTCGGTCCATCCAGGCTCAAGCGTTGGACGTTCCCCTGGGCCCCTGCACAACTCCCCCAGGCCCAGACCTGTAGACGGTGATCTCAAACGCGCCAGGCACGTGGTACTCATGGGAAAGGAGGACCGGCCGCTCATCGCTCAGGTAGTCCACTTGGTGGATGTACAGAAGCGGCGCTCCCTCCCGGATGCTGAGGCGGCGGGCAAGCACCTTGTCCGCGACAACGGGCGCAAGCCTTGCCACACCGTGGTGGATGCTCAACCCCCACTCTGTCTGGAAATACTCGTAGATGGAGCGCTCTTGGAGACAACGAAGGTCCTCAGGGGGAACACGGAGAAGGGACTTGGGGAAGATATCCACCGAGAACACGACGGGCTGTCCATCTGCAGTGCGGGTGCGCTCCACCACGATCACTTCAGAACCAGGCTCTATTTCCAGGCTCTTGGCCGTATCCGGATCGGCCGCCTCCTCCCGAAGGTCCAGGTAGGAGGTGCCCGGGGTGTACCCCGCCGAGGAGATCATGTCGGTGATGCCGTAGTTGACGCTGAGGTTCTTCAGAATGGGACGGGCTCGGACGAAGGTCCCCTTGCCGTGGCGCCGGATGATCAGCCCCTGCTCTTCCAACATGCGCAGGGACTCCCGCAGCGTGCCGCGGGAAACGCCGAACATCTCCACCAGTTCTGTTTCGGGAGGCAACTGGGCACCAGGGGCCAGGTCGCCGTTCATGATGGCCTCCCGAATCTGTTCGGAGACCAGTTCCGTCGCGCTCAGGTACCGGCGTTTGAAGAAAGGCTGCATTGGACGCAAATCCTCTGACAACTAGACATCTAATGCCCAGACATCTATAACATACCACACTTTCTGCCTCTTGTCAATAGAACATTTGTTCCATTTTGCAAATTCATCCTCCCCAGCGCGCGGCCCCCGCCCTTTTGACGCCCCCTCCCCTCCCGGCTATAATAGCCGCAGCCCAAAGCACACTCGTTCAGGAGGGCGAGATGTCCGATTTCCAGGCCGCACGCGCCTACCTCCAGGAGTTCAAAGGAGACCGCTACGCCTTTGGCGCAGGCGCGCTGCAGAAGGTCGGCGACCTCACCGCCCCACTGGGCCGCCGCGCTCTCCTTGTCTCCGGCACCTCAGAGGCCAGCCAGAAGGTGAGCCGCGAAGTGCAAACCTCCCTCCAAAGGGCCGGCGTTGCCCTCCTCGGCGAGGTCCCCGGCGCCCGCCCCAACGCCCCGCGGGAGGACGTCTTCCGCCTGACGGAGAGCCTCCGCCGCCTGGCCCCGGACGTCGTCGTGGCCATCGGCGGCGGCAGCACCCTGGACGCGGCCAAAGCCGCCATCGTCCTCAAGGACCTGGGCGAGCCCCTGGACCAGTACTTCGGCGTGGGGTTGGTCACCGCCGCGCTGCGGCAAAGCGGGCGGGCCCTCACCCCCTTGGTGGCCGTGCAGATGGCCGCCAGTTCCGGCGCCCACCTCACCAAGTACTCCAACATCACCGACCTGGCCACCGCCCAGAAGAAACTGATCGTGGACGAGGCCATCGTCCCGCCCCGCGCCGCCTTCCAGTACGACGTGACCGTCTCCATGTCCCCCCAGTTCACGGCCGACGGCGCCATGGACGGCCTGTCGCACCTGGTGGAGGTCCTCTACAGCCTGGTGGGGCAGGAAGCGTACGAGCGGGCCGAGGCCATGGCCCTGGTGGGAACCCGCCTCCTCGTGGGCTACGTGGAGCGCGCCGTGCGCGACCCCCACGACCTGGAGGCACGGGAGGCCCTGGGCCTGGGCACGGACCTGGGGGCCTACGCCATCATGATCGGCGGCACGAGCGGCGGGCACCTCACCAGTTTCTCCCTGGTGGACATCCTCCCCCACGGCCGGGCCTGTGCCCTGATGAACCCGTACTACACCGTCTTCTTCGCCCCCGCCATTGAACGGCCCCTCCGCGCCCTGGGCCAAGTCTTCCGGGAGGCCGGCCTCACCCACGCCCCCGTGGAACGCCTGAGCGGCCGCGACCTGGGCCTGGCCGTGGCCGAGGCCATGCTCCACCTCCTGCGGCGCGTGGGCCTGCCCACAACGCTGCGCGAGGTGGAAGGCTTCACCGACGGGCACATCCAGCGGGCCCTGCAGGCGGCGAAGGACCCCCAACTGGAGATGAAACTGCGGAACATGCCCGTGTCCCTCACCCCCGCCATGGTGGACGACTACCTGGGCCCCATCCTGGAGGCGGCGCGGGACGGGGACCTAGCACGCATCCGGAACGTGCCATGAGGCCGAGGAGGGGACGACCGTGAAGGTCAGGCTCGCCTTCGGCAGGGAAGGGCTCTGGGTGGACCTGCCAGACCGCAACGTGACGGTGCTGGAGCCCCGCTATGTGCCGGGTCTCCGGGACGAGGAAAGGGCCCTCCGGGAAGCCCTGCGCCACCCCATGGGCACCCCGCCCCTGCGGGACCTGGTCCGAACGAGCGACACAGTGGCCGTGGTCTTCAGCGACCTCACCCGCCCCCAACCCCGAAAGCGGATGCTCCCCGTCCTCTTGGAAGAACTGGACCACGTTCCCCGGGAGCAGATCGTCCTCATCAACGCCCTGGGGACCCACCGCCCCAACACCCCTGCAGAACTGCGAGAGATGCTGGGCGACGCCCTCGTGGACGCCTACCGCATCGTCCAGCACGACCCTTATGACAGAGTCAACCTGGTCCCCCTGGGCCGCACCTCCTTTGGGCACGAGGTGGCCGTGAACCGGGCCTACATGGAAGCGGACATCAAAATCCTCACCGGCTTCGTTGAGCCGCACTTCTTCGCCGGGTACTCTGGGGGGCCGAAGGCCGTCCTCCCCGGCCTGGCCGACGCGCGGGCCATCCTCCTGAACCACAGCGCCCCCATGATCGGCCACCCCCAGGCAACCTGGGGCGTCACCGAGGGGAACCCCATCTGGGAAGAGATGCGGGAGGTGGCCCTGATGACTTCCCCCACCTTCCTCTTCAACGTGACTCTGAACCGGGACCACCGCATCACTGGCGTCTTCGCCGGGGACCTGCTCCAGGCCCACCAGGCAGGGATCCGCTTCGTCGCCGCCACGGCCATGGTGCCTGTGGAGAGGCCCTTTGACATCGTCATCACCAGCAACTCGGGCTATCCCCTGGACCTCAACCTGTACCAGGCCGTGAAGGGGATGTCGGCTGCGGCGCGGGTCGTCAGAGAAGGGGGGAGCATCATCCTCGCTGCGGAGTGTTGGGATGGCATCCCCGACCACGGGGAGTATGGCCGCCTCCTGCGGGAGGCAGGAACGCCAGAACGCCTCCTGGAGAGGGTCCAGGCCCCCGGCTTCCTCTGCCAGGACCAGTGGGAGGCGCAGGTCCAGGCCCTCGTGCAGATGAAGGCCGAGGTCTACGTCTACAGCACCTACCTGAGCGAGGAGGCCATCCGCGGGGCCATGCTCAAGCCCTGCCCTTCCATTGAAGAGACGGCCGCCTCGCTCCTCAGGCGCTACGGCCCCGACGCATCCATCTGCGTCCTGCCGGAAGGCCCCATGACCATCCCCTGCCTCACCGGGGCCTCCTGAGCCGCCTCACCACAGGCGCAGGAGCGGCGCGCCGAAGCCCCAGACAAAGCGGGCCGCAAGGAGCCCTCCCAGGCAAGTACAGAGGACCGCCAAAGTCCCCCAGTCGCCCGGACCCATCCGGACCTCCCGCAGGCACGTGCGGGGGTAGGGTGCACCGAACCCCAGCGCCTCCAGGGCGCGGGCCAGGTTCTCCGTGGTGCGCAGGGCCTGGATGACCACCGCCGTGAGGATGGGCAGGAAGGCCCGCAGCCTCCGCACGGGATGCCCCACCCCCAGGATGAGCCCTCTGGCCTGCTGGGCATCCCGCACGGCCAGGTACGCCCCGTAGAAGGTGGGCAGGTACCTGAGGGCGATGGTCAAGGTCAGCCCCCACGGATAGGGGAGGCCCAGCCGCACGAACCCCCGCACCAGGCGCGTCTGGTCCGTGGTGAAAAGCCAGGCAAAGTAGAGGAACGCCAGGGCATCTACCCGGGCCGCCATGGCCAGCCCCTGCAGGAGGTCCAGCGCCCCCACGCGCACCGGCCCCCACGCCCAAAGGACAGGCCCTCCCGCGTACCCGAAGAGGGGCCACAGGAGCGGGATCATCACCGTGACCGGCAGGAGCACGCCCCAGGCCCAGCGCAGCCTGCCCGCGGGCACGCCAGCCCCGAGGAGGAGCGCGTGCAGCGCCCCCAAGGCGACGAGGAGCAGGCCCAGGTTGCCCCAGGCGAGCAAGAGCACCGTCCCGCCCAAGACCCCCAGCAGTTTGACCCGCGGGTCCAGCCGGTGCAGATACGACTGCCCCGGCACATAGAGGTCAAAGCCCGCGCTCACCACGGCAGGCCCTCCACGAACTCGTCCACCGTCAGCGCCGGCGCAGGCACGCCCAGGGGCTCCAGGTCCAGGGAAAGGGCAGTGACCTGGGGCGGGACCAGGTGGGCACGGGCCAGCACATCCCCCTGGCGGAAGAGGTCGCGCGTGGCCCCCTGCCAGAGGACCCTCCCCTCCCCCATCACCAGGACCTTCGGTGCGTGGGCCGCCACCAGGCGCATGTCGTGGGTGATGAAGAGGATGGTGTGCCCCTGGGCGTGGAGTTCGTGCAGGAGGGCCATGAGCGCGTCCTCCGTGCGGGCGTCCAGGCCCGCGGTGGG
>DAOTYM010000342.1:0-9936 GCA_034434775.1 Anaerolineae bacterium
TGACCCAGGTGTGGCCGTCAAAGCGGCTCACGCCGCCCCCGTAGGTGCCCACCCAGAGGTTCCCCGCGCCATCCAGGGCCAGGGCCTGGACGCGGTTCTCGGCCAGGCCGCTGGAGGCCGTGGTGAAGGTGACGTGGCTCCCATCCAGGCGGTTCCAGCGGACGAGGCCGCCCTCGGTGGCGGCCCAGACCTCGCTGCCCTGCACCAGGAGGGCGTTCACGCGGTTGCCGCTCGTGAAGTTGGTCCACGTGCCGCCGCCCGCTCTGGCGAGTTGGGGGAGGGTCAGCGTGCGGAGCAGGAGGAAAGCCCATGCGCCTGGCCACCGGACGTGCTTCATGGCGGGTTGCTCCTTGCAAAGACTTGGATCTCCTGGGCTCGCTCCCTGTCGGCTTGGACGGGAGAATGATACACCCGGCTTGGGGCAAAGTCAAAGGGGGCGGCTAGAGTTTTTCCTACGGACCTCACCCACGGTAGTCACTCCTTATGGTAGTGATAATGTCTAAAGGTCAGGAATTCCTCCCAACTCCAGACATGATCGGCCAAGCCGATGGCCACCGCAGGCGTCCGCCTGCGATACCGACGGCCGTTGGGAAGCCCTTCAGCAGGCTCCCGCAAGGCAGATGGTCTCATCCTTGTGGCCCGTGACCTCCTCCGCAGCGCTGAGACTCCCTCGTCGCATCACCACCAGCAGCGTACGGGCCACCTCTCCTGGCGGGGTCCGCAGGCGGTACATGGGGGTGCCGAAGGTGGGGCCGAAGGAGCGCCCACACGCCCGACACACCCGCCGCTGCCGCCCATCCTCATGCCCGTTGCGAATCACGTGGGCGGCCCCGCAGTGGGGGCAAGCAGAGTTGTCTGGAGAACGTCTTCGTGCCATCTCTCACCTCCTGCCCCCATGATACACCAAAGGCTCTCCCTTTGGGAGTGATTGCCCCTCCTCTTCCCCCAAATGATCACTCATCCACCATTCCTTGAACAAACGGCACGCGGTACCCCCTTGACAAACAGGCGCAGTTCAAGTATAATATGCTCAGAACAACGCGCATTCCTGCTTGTTTCTGATTGGATTCTGCTCGTTTGAGGCACGGGTGGCCCATGCTGATGAATGCGGAACGGCGCCAGCAGATCGCCCAGTTCATCCGGCAGCGCAAGAGGGCGACGGTGGCGGAACTGAGCGAACAGTTCGGCGTCAGCGAGGCCACCATCCGCCGCGACCTGGAGCACCTGGACAGCGCTGGCGTGATCCGCCGCACCCACGGCGGGGCCATCGCCGTGGAGCGGGCCACCCCGGAGCCCCCGGTCGTCCTCCGGATGGCGGAGTGCCAGGAGGAGAAGGCACGCATCGGCCGGGCAGCAGCCGACCTCATCCGGGATGGCGAGACCATCTTCCTCGGCTCTGGCACCACCACGTTGGAGGTGGCCCGCAACCTGAGCCACAAGAAAGGGCTCACTGTCATCACCAACGCCCTCAACATCGCCCAGCAACTGGCTGGCCAGGAGCACATCACCGTCATCGTGGCCGGGGGGCTCCTGCGCCATTCGGAACTGTCCATGATCGGTCACCTCACGGAGCAGATGCTCCGCGAACTGCGCGCCGACAAGGTCATCATGGGCATGCGGGCCATCAGCATTGAGGATGGGCTGACCAACGACTACCTCCCCGAGACCATGACCGACCGGGCCATCATCCAGTTTGCCCCGGAGGTCATCCTGGTGGCCGACCACACCAAGTTCGGCAAGGTGGCCACCGCCTTCGTGGCCCCGGTGACGGCCGTGCACAAGATCGTGACGGACGACAAAGCACCGCGGCCGCTCGTCGCAGAACTCCAGCGGATGGGTATTGAGGTCATCGTGGCCTGAGGGTACGAGGCCTGCCCCAGGCTTCAAAGGCGTTGGGGCAGGGTGTAGACCCTGGGTGCAGCGAGGGCAAGGCATGACAGGGACGTCGGACCGAGGGCGCAAGCCCCCCCTGGTCGTCGGCGTGGACGTGGGCGGCACCAAAATCGCCGCCGCCGTGGTGGACGCCGCCGGCCAGATGCACGGGAGGGTGCAGGTCCCCACGGATGTAAGGGGGGCTGAAGCGACGCTGGAGTCCATTGCGGAGGCCGTCCTGCGCGCCCTTTCGGCGGCTGATGTGGCCAGGGATGGGGTCCTGGCGGCCGGACTCGGCATCCCCGGCAAGGTGGACCCGGAGGCAGGCATAGGCATCCTTTCGGTGAACTTGGGCTGGCGCGATGTGCCAGTCAAAGCCTTCCTGGAGGCGCGGCTGGGCCTGCCCTGCGCGCTGGAAAACGATGTCAAGGCTGCCACGCTGGGAGAGGGCCGTTTCGGCGCCGGCCGGGGGATGCGCAACTTCATCTACCTCAGCGTGGGCACGGGCATCGCCGCCGGCCTCATCCTGGATGGCCGGCTCTACCGGGGCAGCACAGGCATGGCCGGCGAGGTGGGCCACGCCATCATTGACCCTCAGGGCCCCCGCTGCAAGTGCGGCGCCCGCGGCTGCCTGGAGGCAGTGGCTTCCGGCCCGGCCATCGCCGCCCAGGCCACAGAGGCCCTGCGCACCTCACGCCCTACCCTCCTGCGGGACCTGGCAGCCGGCTCCGACGGGCAGGTCACAGCCGAGCAGGTCTTCGCCGCTGCCCGCCAGGGTGACCTCGTGGCCAGGGAGGTCGTGGACGAGGCGGGGACCTATCTCGGCCTGGCCATCAGCCAGCTCATCATGGCCTTTGACCCCCAGCGGATCGTCCTCGGGGGCGGCGTGGCCCAGGGAGGAGACCTGCTCCTCCAGGCCATCCACCGCGAACTCCGCCGCCAGGCGACCGAGTCCTTCGTCTTCCGGGAGATGTACAAGCCTGAAGCCGTCCAGCTGACCGCCCTGGGGACCGACGTGGGCATCCTCGGGGCCGCCGCCCTGGTGATGCCCGCCGAGGGAGGCCCCTGAGGCAAGACCCCAAGGCTCCGGCTGGGCGTTCGGGGACATCTTGTTCGCGAAGGAGGTGATGTGGCAAGGGGTGGAAACGCGTGTAACTGGACCCATGTCGGACTGGAGGTTGTTCAGCCACAGATCTGAGGTCAACCAAAAGGAGGTGAACCCATGAAACGGGGACTGTCTCGCTGGCTCACGACGGCTCTCGCGCTGGCGGTGATCGCCGCCCTGTTGGCTGGCTGCGGACCGCAGGCCACTCCTACCCCTGCTCCGCCTGCAGCCCCGACCAAGGCCGAGGAAAAACCCACCGCTCCGCCCGCACCCCAGGTCACAGAACTGACGTGGATCGTCTGGTCCTACGGCGTGGAGACCATCCAGGACAACATCAAGAAGTTTGAGGCCAGGAACCCGGACGTCAAGTTGACGCTGCAGGACTTCTCCTGGCTGGACTACCACGACATCGTCGTCAGCCGCTTCGTAGCCAACACGCCCACGGACCTCCTCTACGGCTCGGACCACTGGCTGCAGGAGTGGGCGGATGCCGGCTGGCTGGAGCCTCTGGACACCCACTTCCCCCAGGTCAACGAGTACGTCAAGGAGATGGCTCCCTACGCCGTCCAGGGCATGACCTACAACGGGCACGTCTACGGCCTGCCCTACTATGCCGACACCATCATCTTCGTCTACAACGAGGAGCACCTCAAGAAGGCAGGCTTTGACAAGCCCCCGGCCACCTGGGAGGAACTGGCCGAGCAGGCCAAGGTCATCAAGCAGAAGGGGATCTGCGAGTACCCCTTGATCCTGGCCTTCTCGCAGAAGGAGGGGGCGTCCATTGAGGCCTTCATCGGCATGGTCTACTCGCGGGCCGACGGTCCGGGCGCCATGTTTGACGAGAACAACAACCCCACCTTCAACAAGGAAGGCGGCCCGGCCCACCAGACCGTGGAGTGGCTAGCCCAGGCCCTGAAGGACGGGATCCTGGATCCGGCCAGCCTCCAGACGGCCGAGATTGACCAGGTCAAGAGCATGCAGGCCGGCGCCCACACCTACACCCTGTTCCCGTCCTACAACCTGGCGGAACTGAACAAGCCGGCCAGTTCCGACTACGCCGGCAAGTTCAAGATGGCCCTCATGCCGGGCAAGAGCCATGCCACCAACGGCTACGTCCGGTTCTACGCCATGAGCAGCCAGGTGCCCAAGCGGGGGAAGGCCGCCCTGGATGCCGCTTGGAAGTTCCTGGAGTACTTCGGCGGCAAGACCGACGGCGAGTACAAGGTGGTCAAGCGCTGGGCTGTGGAGAACGGCCTGGGCTTCGCCCAGATGCCGCTCTTCAACGACCCGGACGTCCAGAAGGCCTTCAACGCCTGGGGCGATGTCAACCTCCTGCAGGAACAGGCCAAACTGGCCCGCTCCAAGGAGGGCCTGACGCCGTTCTTCGGCTCCTGGGACGTGTTCGCCCGGGCGGAACTCCACAAGGCCTACCTGGGTCAGATCTCGGCCATGGAAGCCCTCAACAACATGGCTGCCAAGTGGAACGAACTGAAGCCCAAGTGATCCCGCCGGTCTGACCAGGACTCCGCTCTGGTGAGGGCAACGGGGGCCCGGGCTTCCCGTTGCCCTCACCCCCCGTCAGTGAGGGAGGTGCATTGTGAGCCGTGTCAATGCCCGTGTGAGCGTTGTCGGGGAGAGGCTCAGGCGCACGTACATCGGAGAGAAGGTCTACCCCTACCTCTCCATCCTGCCCGCGCTTCTGGCCATTGCCCTGTTCACCATCTACCCCATCCTCTACGCCGCACGCATCAGCGTCTACCGGTACATCCTGACCCGGCCCAAGGATCGCCCCTTCGTCGGCCTTCAGAACTTCCGAGAGGTGATCACCAGTTACTACTTCCACAACTCCCTGCGGATCACCGCGATCTACACTGTGTCCGTCCTGGTCGTCCTCCTGGTCTTCGGCCTCCTCGTCGCCCTCCTGCTCAACTCCAAAGTGCGCATGGCCTATGTCCTGAGGACCTTCATCCTGTGGCCCTGGGCGATCCCAGCCGCGGTGAGCGGTCTCCTCTGGAAGTGGCTTCTGAACTCGGACTTCGGGGCCCTCAACGGCCTGCTGTACACGTTCGGGCTCATCACCCAGTACATCCCCTTCCTGGCGAACCCCACCCTGGCCAAGATCAGCCTGGTGATGGCCCACGTGTGGAAGGAGATCCCCCTGGTGGCCATCTTCTTCCTGGCCGGGCTGCAGTTGATCCCCAACGAACTGTACGAGGCGGCCAAGATTGACGGAGGAGGCGCCTGGAGCACCCTGCGCCACATCACCTTGCCCCTCCTCCGGCCCACCATCCTGGTGGTGACCGTCTACGAAACCATGGTCGCCATCCTGACCTTTGACGAGATCTACGTCCTCACCGGGGGCGGGCCTGGGGACGCCACAGCCCTTATCAGCTGGTTTGCCTACGCGGAGATCTTCAAGAGCCTCAACCTGGGCCACGGAATCGCCCTCTCGCTCATCATCGCTGCCATCACCCTGGTCCTGGTGCTCCTGTACCTGCGGGTGCTCAAGCCGGAGGAGATTTACTCGTGAGGGGCAGGTCTGGAGCGGTCTGGGAAGCGGGCGAGGCCGCATAAAAGGGCCTTGCCTGGAAGGCGGGGAGGCTTTTCGGGCCTGGTCTCTCTATAGGGAGGTCGTGTGATGACCGTGTTGACAAGGAAGAGGGTGACCGGCTTCTTGGTCAACTTGGCCGCGCTGTTGGTGCTCATCTACATCGTGGGGCCCTTCCTGTGGGTCGCCATTGCCAGTTTTCAGGGGGAGAACGAACTCCTGCGCAAGCCGCCCAGCTTCATCCCCCAGAACCCCACCTTGGACAACTACAACTACGTCTTCACGGGCAAAATCCCCACTGCCTACGAGGTGAAGGGGCAACTGCGCAGCCGCATTTCCCAGGAGGCTCGCCTCATCGCGCCGGCCCTCAAGAACAGTTTCATCGTCGCGCTGGTGGTGACGGTGGTGAACCTCTCCCTGGGGTCCCTGGCTGCCTACACCTTCGCCCGGCTGCGCTTCCGCGGCAAGAACCTCTCCTACAACTTCATCCTGGGGAGCCGCCTCGTACCGGCCATGGCCGTGGCCATCCCCTACTACGTGATCGTGCAGACCCTGGGCCTCCTGGACACCTACTGGTCCATGGTCCTGGTCTACATGGCGCTGACCCTGCCGTTCACCATCTGGTTCCTGAGCCTCTACATCACCAACATCCCGCAGGAGATGGAGGAAGCCGCCCTGATTGACGGCTGCACTCGCTTCGGCGCGCTGACCCGCGTGGTAGCACCGATGGCGGTGCCCGGTCTGGTGGCTGCCGCCGCCTTCTCGTTCATGTCGTCCTACAACGAGTTCCTCTTCGCCCGGTTCCTGACCCAGTCCATCAAGTCCCAGACAGGCCCGGTCATCATCGCTTCCGTGGCCGGCAACCCGGATGCCAGTTATTCCCTGATCTCGGTGTGCGTGACCCTGGCCCTGATTCCACCCCTGATCCTGGCGCTGGCCCTGCGCCGGTGGCTCACCGAAGGCCTGTCGGCTTCGGTCACATATCGGTAGAAGGGGCCCGGCAAGGGTCTGGCGCTGAAGACTTGGGAGGGTGTCGTCAATGGCCGAAAGCATCCGCGGCATGGGCAAAGTCAAGGCGTACGAGGGCACGCTGACCCTGCCGACCTACGCCATCCGGGGGCAGAACCCCAACCCCGTGTTCCGCTCCCAGTATGGCGTGGCCCATATCTACCCCTATACCTTGCTGGACGACATCGCCCCTACCCCCACCGACAGGGTCTACCGCACCCTCAACCTGGAGAACGAGTACCTGCGGGTGACCGTCCTGCCGGACCTGGGAGGTAGGGTTTATTCCGTGTACGACAAGATCTCCGGGCGGGAGGTCTTCTACAAGAACGCGGTGGTCAAGTTCGCGCCCTTGGCCATCCGAGGGGCCTTCTTCTCCGGCGGCGTGGAGTTCAGTTTCCCGGTGGCCCACGCGCCCACCACGGCCGATCCCGTGAACTGGGCCTTGCGGGAGAACCCCGACGGGAGCGCCACCATCTCCTTCGGGGGGCTGGAGCACATCTCCCGCATGCGCTGGACCATCTCCCTCACCCTCTACCCGGGGCGGTGTGCCCTGGCCCAGGACGTGCAGTTGCAGAACCCCTCGCCCCTGCCAGGCCGCTACCATTACTGGACCAACGCCTCCCTGCCTGCGGACGACCAGACCGAATTCGTGTACCCCCTGCACCGGGTGCGCTCCTACGAGTTTGCCGGCACGGCCCCGTGGCCCAGCGCCCGCATTGACCTGATCACCCAGGACCCCGGGCTGCCGGGCATGGAGGGGGTGCCCAAGTGGCCAGCCCACCTCCTGCACGAGCCCATCAACTTCCGCTGGCAGAAGAACATGCTCGCTCAGGTCTCCATCTTCGGCCGCCAGGTGGAGTGGGACTTCTTCGGTGCCTGGCAGCACGGGGCGAACCACGGCTACGCTCACGTGGCCGACCACCGCGACGTGGCGGGGATGAAACTGTGGTCCTGGGGCAATGCGGGCGTGGGCATCATGAACCAGGCCGCCCTTACGGACGACGGCTCCCTCTACGCCGAAACCCAGTGCGGGGCCATGGAGACCCAGTTGGACTTTGACTTCCTGCCCCCTGCCACGGTCCGGCGGTGGCGGGAATGGTGGTTGCCCTTGCGGGGGCTGGGCGGCCTGAGTTGCGCCAGCGCGGAGGTCGGGGCCCGCGTGGCCCTCGCCCCAGGAGACAGGGAAGGCTGGGTGAACCTCACCGTAGGCGTCTGCCCCGTCCGCCCGCTGGAGCAGGCACGGGTGGTCCTCTCCCTAGGGGGGAGGGCCGTCCTGGACCAGACGATGGCTCTGGCCCCGGACAAGCCCTGGCTGCACACGCAGCCCGTGGAGGCCCTGGCTGTGGCCGACCGGCCCATCACCCTGCAGGTCTTGGACGGCGAGGGGCGCGTCCTTTTGGATTACACCTTCACCAGGGATGCCGACCCAGCGGAGCCGTTCGCTCCCCAGGCCGAGGAAAGGCTGACGACGGCCGAAGACTTCTACCGCGCCGGCCTGCGGCACGAGAACTTTGACAACCGCGAGGAGGCCCGCCAGGCTTACCGCCAGGCCCTGGCCCTGGACCCCATGCACGGAGGCGCACACCTGCGCCTGGGCCTCATGCTCCTGCGGGCCGGGGAGTTCGGGGAGGCCGAGGAGCACTTCTACTGGGCGGCCACGGCGGGCGCGTCGGAGGCCCGCTACTACTTGGGGGTCCTGCGGCTCTACCAGGGCAAACCCCAAGAGGCGGCCTCGCACTTCCAGGCCGTGCCGGCCGGCACGGCAGTGTCGGCAGCGGCGTGGTGCGGCCTGGGACGCGTGGCGTTGGGCCAGGGCCGTTGGTCCGAGGCGGTGCAGCACCTGGAGCGGGCCTGCCGCGAAGACCCCCATTCCCTCCCGGCCCGGGTGCTCCTGGCGGTGGCCCTCCGCCGGGCCGGCCAGGAAGAGCGGGCGCGCCAGGAACTGGCCGCCGTCCTCGCCCAGGACCCGCTGAGCCATCCTGCCCTGCGCGAGATGGGCCTTTCCCTGGGACAGGACGGGGCTCCTTACCTCGCCACCCTGCGCCGCCTGCTGGCCGACGATCGGCAGTATCTCCTGGACCTGGCCTGCTTCTACCTGGAGGCCGGGCTCCTGCAGGATGCTCTGGCCGTGCTGGAGGAAGCCGCCCGGGAGTGGGACTATCCCCTGGTCCATTACCTGGCCGCGGAGGTGTGCTTCCGCTTGGGCCGGGAGGCGGAGGCCAAGGCCTGGGTGGAAAAGGGCAACCAGGCCCCGCCAGACCTGGCCTTCCCCAGCCGGTTGGAAGAGGTGCTGGCCCTGGAGCGCGTCCTGGCCACGGAGCCCCAGAACGCCAAGGCCAAGTACTACCTGGGGAACTTCTGCTACGCCCACGAGCGCTTTGAGGAGGCCATCCGGCTGTGGGAAGAGGCCGCGGCAGGTCTGGAGGCCTTTGACGTCCTGCACCGCAACCTGGGCCTGGCCTACTGGGAGCGGCGCGGGGACCTGGCCCGGGCCACCGCCTCTCTGGAGAGAGCCCTGGCGTGCAACCCCCGCAACCAGGACCTGTACTTGCATCTGGACGACCTCTACAAGGCCCAGGGACTGAGGGCGCAGCGCGAGGCCCTGTTGGAGAAGATGCGCGCCCTCCCGGACCCCCGCGACGACGTGCACAAGCGGATGGCCATCGTGCTGGTGGACCTGGGCCGCTACGAAGAGGCCATCCGGATGCTCACCGAAGAGCAATTCGTGCCCTCCGAGATGGACCAGAGTTTCCGCCTGGCCTACGTGGGGGCCTACCTGCAGCGGGCCCGTGCGCACGAGGAGGCTGGGCGGCTGGAAGAGGCCATCGCCGACTACCGCCGGGCGCTGGAATACCCGCCCAACGTCGGAGTGGGCCGTCCCGTGCTGACCCACGATGCGGAGATCCTGTACCGCCTTGGCTGCGCCTGTGAGCGGCTGGGCCGCTTCGCGGAGGCCATCGCCGCCTGGAAAGAGGCTGCCAGGGAGCACCACCCCCACGGCAGCCCTCTCTTCCCCTTCGTGCAGACGGCTTTGGACAAACTCAACCGCTACAGCGAACTGGGCTTCTGTTAGGCAGGGCTCTCTCCGCCGAGACACTGGCGCACCACCACCGAGTTGGATAAGAAGGAGAGGACACAATGAAGGTTCTGTACACTGGAGACGCTTCGGCAAACTTAGGTCCCATCTTCGTCGCCTCGCCTTTCAATGTAGAGGTGAAGGGGTTCTCAACCCACGTCTGGGGGCAGCCCCTCATTGACGCCCTCCAGGCCGAGGGGGACATTGAGGTCCACCACATGACGCCCCATGTGGCTATCGCCCAGTTCCCCCGCACCAACCGCCTGAAGGCTATCCGGGAGTACACCCGGCAGGGCGGTGGGCTGCTCATGGTGGGCGGCTGGACCT
>DAOTYM010000343.1:0-2379 GCA_034434775.1 Anaerolineae bacterium
CCGGGCCTCCGTCAGGACTGGGAGGAGTTCGCGGGCTGCCGGGTTGGCCTGCCGGATGCGCAATTCTCCATCCAAGAGGAGCACGCCCTCGGGCACGGTCTCCAGGATGGCCCGCACCTCTTGGGCGCGGGCCTTCTCCTCGGTGATGTCTTCCAGCGCGCCCTCGTAGCAGCAGACCTGGCCGTCCTCGCCGCGCACGGCGCGGACCGTGTTCCGCACCCAGATGACATGCCCATCGCGGCGGCGCAGGCGCAGTTCCCCCTGCAGGACCTCCTGCTCCTCCAGGCGCGCCAGGTGGAGTTCCCGCTCCTGGGGGTCGGCGTAGAGGTCCCGCACGTTCGTCTGGAGGAGGGCCTCACGGCTGGGGTAGCCGAGCATGGCCACTAGAGCGGGGTTGGCCTCCAGGATGCGGCCCTCAGGGGTGGTGCGGTACAGGCCTACTGGCACCCGCTCCACAAGTTGCTGGTAGCGGGCCTCCGCCTCTTCCCGCGCCCGACGCTCCTCGGCACGGGCCAGGGCCAGGCGCACCGTGGCCGGCAGGCGGCGGAAGTGCTTGGGCGACTTGAGGACGTAGTCGTCCAGGCCAGCCTTCATGGCCTCCACGGCGATCTCCTCGCTCCCGGTCCCAGTGAACATGACCACTGGCCGGTGGGGCCAGCGAGCCTTTACCGCCCGGAGCACCTCCAGGCCGTTGGACCAGTGCAGTTGGTAGTCGGTGATGACCAGGTCAAACTCGCCGGCCTCCAGGACCTGCTTCAGGGATTCCGGCCCTGCGACCTGTTCCACTGCGATGGCGCCGAACTCCCGCTCCAGTTCCCGTGCCGTCAGCACGCGGTCGTCCGGGTTGTCGTCCACCAGGACCACGCGCAGGGGCTTTGCCTGGGCTTCCCTCTCTGCGCTTTCCGCTCGCTCTGCCATCTCGTCCTCGCTCCTGCGCACCTCGCCGCGTGGGGCAGTACCTGCTTTCCAACCCCACCCCTGGCCCTCGGCCTTCCCCCTCCATCCACGGATGGAGAGGGAGAGGTGGGGGGATGAGGAAAGGTCCCGTTACCTTCCTTCCTCAAAGGGAACTGGCTTCTGGTTCAGGATGAGCCAGTAGAACTTCAGCACCTTGGCCATTTCCAGCAGCCCTTCAAAAGTGACCGGCTTCACCAGATAGGAATTGGCCCCTAGGTCGTAGGCGCGCTGGATGTCCGGCATCTGGTTGGAGGAGGTGAGGACGACCACTGGAAGCCGTTTCAGGCCTGGCTGCGCTCGGAGCCATTCCAGGACCTCAAACCCGTTCTTGCGGGGCAGTTTCAGGTCCAGGAGGATCAGGATCGGTACCGGGTTTCCATCCAGGTTGGCCAGGTAGGCGATGGCCTCCTCGCCGTCCCGCACCACCACCAAGGGGTTCACTACATCGGCCTTGTGGAACGCGCGCTGGATCAGGAGGATGTCGTTCTCGTCGTCCTCCACCAGCAGGATGGTGTGTTCGCGCATGAGCATGGCTGCCTCTCCTGATGCCCAAGGGCGAACCCGTCTCCAACTCAAGGCGACGGCCCCGTCGCCTCCGCTTTCTTCAGTTCTACCCAAAACCGGCTTCCCTTGCCAACTTCCGACTCCACCCCGGCGCGGCCGCCCATCCGCTCCACGCCGCGGCGGACGATGGCCAGCCCCACGCCGGTGCCGGGGAAGGCCTCCCAGCCGTGGAGGCGCTCAAAGATGTGGAAGATGCGCTCGTGGTGCTCGGGGGCGATGCCGATGCCGTTGTCCTCCACCCACAGGCGCACTCCCTCGTCCCGCTCCTCAGCCCAGAGGCGGACCTGGGGCCGCGTGCCCGGGGCCACGAACTTGAGGGCGTTATCCACCAGGTTTGTCACCACCTGCACCAGGGTGGTCTCGTGCCCTTCCACCGCGGGCAGGGGGCCTTCCACCGTCACCTGGGCCTCCCGTTCCTGGATCTCGGGGGCCAGTCCCTCCAGGACAGTCTCCACCACGCGGTCCAGGGGCACGGGCGAAAGGCGCATTTCCTGGCGGCTCAGGCGGCTGTAGGCCAGGAGGTCGTCAATGAGTGCGTTCATCCGCTGGGCCGCGGCCACGATGCGCTGGGCGAAGTCCTGGGCGGTGGGGTCCAGGTTTGCCGTATAGTCCTCCAGCAGGGCCTGGGCGAACCCCTCCACGGCCCGCAGGGGCGCGCGCAGGTCGTGGGAGACGGAGTAGGCGAAGGCTTCCAGTTCCTGGTTGGCCTCCTCCAGGCGATGGGTGGTGGCAGCCAGCCTGCGGTTGGCGGCCTGCAGGTCCTCCAGGAGGTTGGTCAGGGCACGGTTGAGGCGGTCGGCCTCGGCCACCTGCTCTTCCAGTTCCGCCGTGCGCGCCCGCACCCGTTCCTCCAACTCC
>DAOTYM010000344.1:0-1914 GCA_034434775.1 Anaerolineae bacterium
GGCCCAGCGTGGACGTGGTGACCGGGCTCATCAAGGCCAACTTCCCGGCCCGCATCTCCTTCGCCGTCTCCTCCCAGGTGGATTCCCGGGTCATCCTGGATGCCCCGGGCGCGGAGCGGCTCCTGGGCCGCGGCGACATGCTCTTCATGGCCCCGGACGCGCCACAACTGGTCCGCCTGCAGGGGTGCTACGTCTCCGACGAGGAACTCCAGCGGCTGGTCCGCTTCTGGAAGGGCGTCCGGACGCCGGAGCAGGCGGCTCCAGCGCGGCCCGCCGTGCAGCAGGCGCTGTGGGAGGATGGGACCCCCCAGGCCGAGGAAGAAGGGGGATCCGAGCAGGACGAAATGTACGAGCGGGCCCTGGAGGTGCTGCGGGAGACGAAGCGGGCCTCCGTCTCCCTCCTGCAGCGGCGGTTGCGCATCGGCTACACCCGGGCCTCCCGCCTCATTGAGCGCATGGAGCGCGAAGGGATCGTGGGCCCGCCAGAGGGGGGCACCCAGACGCGCAAAGTCCTCTTCCTGCCGGAGCGGAGCGCGCCGCCCTGGGAGGAGTAGCAGGGGGATCCCCGCGCCGTCCCCTCCCTTCACCCCCCGGCCATGGGCGGGAAGATGCTCACCTCGTCGCCGTCGGCCAGGGTGCGGTCCAGGCTCGCCTCGTAGATCCCATTCACCAGAACCTGCCAGCCTTTTTCGGCAAGGGACCCTCCCGGCGGCACGCCCAGCCGCCGGTCAATGCCGAAGCGCTGGACAAGGTCGCGCAAGGTCGCCCCTGGCGGCAGGTCCACGGTGACGTGCCCCTGCCGCGCCTCCGGCGGCAAGCACTCCTTGAGGATGGAGAAGAGGTTCAGCCGCACCTGCATGGGACTTCCTCGCGGCCTTCAGGTCTGGCGGTCCCTTCGGTGGAGCATGCGCCGCATGAGGTCCACCGCCACCTCGCCCACCTGGGGGTCGTTCAGGTGGGTATCCAGTTCCACCACCTCCACGTGCGGGGGCACGTGGGCCTTGAAGGCCTGGATGAAGGCCCGGTCCGACTCCGGGTCGTGGAGGGGCTGCCCCTCCATCGCGAACCAGCCGAAGGCTTGCAGCGGCAGGATGGCCGCCGCAGGGCCCCGGGCTTCGGCCAGGCGCTCGGCGATGAGTTTTCCCACCGCGGCCATCTCTTCCGCTGAGGTGCGCACCAGGGTGATGGTGGGCGTGTGGACCATGACCTTGCGCCCCTGGTACTTGGCTGGCAGGCGGTCCAGGGGGCCTTCAATGATGAAGTCCACCCCGCCCGGGGCCACGACCTGGGGGATGCCCCTCTGCCCGGCAGCGCGCATCCGGTCTGGGCCGGCGGAGAAGTCCCCGCCCACCACCAGGGCCGTCATCTCGCCCGTGGTGACGTCAAAGACGCCATCCACAAGCCCGGCGGCGATGAGTTCCTCCATGGCCCGACCCCCGGTCCCCACGGCGTGGAAGGCGATGACCTCGCTGTCGCCATCGGCCTGCACCAGTTCCTGGATCTGGCCCACCAGCGTCGTGGAGACGCCCAGCATGGAGGCGGTGAAGGTGCGCTTGGCCGTCCGCTGGACGGGCTGGCCCACGCGGCTCATGGCGACGATGGCCGCCGCGGCGTTGGTGAAGATGGGCCGGGTGACGGAGTTGACCCCCAGGACGTCCGCCACGGAGTACATGAGGGTCACGTCCTTGGTCCCCACGTAGGGGCCAAAGGGGTTGTGGCCGCTGGCCATGGTGGAGACCATCAGTTTGGGCACGCCCACTGGCAGGGCCTGCATCACGCGGGTGCTCAGGGCCGTGCCCCGGGAGCCGCCGATGGAGAGCACCCCGCCCAGTTGCCCGCGCTGGAAGAGGTCCAGCACGATGCGCGTCGCGCACTTGGCCATGGCCAGGAGGGCGCGGTTCTTGTCCCGGCCGT
>DAOTYM010000345.1:0-8904 GCA_034434775.1 Anaerolineae bacterium
AGATGCCGTAGGCGCAGACCACCACTTCCGCGTCCTCCAGGTTCCGCTCCTCCACCTGAATGATGCGGTCGCGGCCCTGGCGGATCTTCTCCACCAGCCGCCGCACCAGCCGGTCCTGGGCCTCCTCTGACATCACCGGGTAGCCGCGTTCGTCGTGGGTGAGGCCGGTCACGTGGATGCGGTACCCCTCTCCCGCCACAGGCATGGGCGGCACGAGGTCTTCCCCGGGCTCAAAGGGGCGGAAGCCCGCCCCCGGGGGGACTTTGGGCTTCCGCCGGGGGCAGAGAGGGATCTTCCCCGGCGGGGGGATGACCACCTTCTCGGTCATGTGGCCCACTTCGGCGTCGGCCATCACCAGCACGGGCGTCCGGAACTCCTCGGAGAGGTTGAAGGCCCGCACCGTGAGGTCAAAGAACTCCTGGGGGGAAGTGGGGGCCAGGGCGATAATCTCGTAGGGGCCGTGGGAACCCCAGCGGGCCTGCATCATGTCCCCCTGGCCCACCAGGGTGGGCAGGCCCGTGGAGGGGCCGCCCCGCTGGACATTGACCACGACGCAGGGGGTCTCGGTCATGATGCCCAGGCCCAGGTTCTCCATCATCAGGCTGAAGCCGGGGCCCGACGTGGCCGTCATGGCCTTGACCCCAGCCCAGGAAGCCCCCAAAATGGCGTTCATGGACGCCAGTTCGTCTTCCATCTGGATGTAGATGCCGCCCACTTCGGGCAGCCGCTCGGCCATCCTCTCGGCCACTTCCGTAGCCGGGGTGATGGGGTAGCCGGCGAAGAAGCGGCATCCCGCGCTGATGGCCCCTTCGGCGCAGGCCACATCCCCGTTGATGAAGAACTCGCCCTGGAGAGGGCCTCTCCCGCTCACTCCTCCGCCACCTCCATCTGCTCTTCCAGGTGATAGATGGCGAACTCCGGGCACAGGAGCCCGCACAGCCCGCACGCCACGCAGTTCCGCTCGTCCACCACTGCCGGGGGATGGTAGCCCTTGCTGTTGAACTCGTCGGAGACCGCCAGGACGCCCTGGGGGCAGAAAGCGATGCAGAACTGGCACCCCTTGCACCGCTCCTTCAGGATGACGAGGTGCCCCCGGGGGACGCGGATCTGGTCCAGGTCCAGCGGCTTGCGCCAGTACTTGGGAGCCATGCGCCCCCTCCCTCACCGCATCTTGGCCACGAGGTCCGCGACTTCGGCCGGGTGCCGCGCCACGGGCACGCCCGCCTCCCGGAAGGCGCGGATCTTCTCCGCCGCGGTCCCGGTGCCGCCGGAGATGATGGCCCCGGCGTGGCCCATCCGCTTCCCAGGCGGCGCGGTCTGGCCGGCCACAAAGGCCACCACGGGCTTGGTCATGCGGCTGCGGATAAACGCCGCCGCTCGCTCCTCGTCCGTGCCGCCGATCTCGCCGATGAGCACCACCTGGTCCGTCTGGGGGTCGGCCTCAAAGAGGCTGAGGACCTCCACGAAGTCGGTGCCGACGATGGGGTCGCCGCCGATGCCCACAGCGGTGGACTGGCCCAGTTCCCGCTCGGTGAGGGCGTGGACCACCTCGTAGGTCAGGGTGCCGCTGCGGGAAACCACCCCCACGTGGCCCGGCAGGTGGATGTGCCCGGGCATGATGCCCACCTTGGCCTCGCCAGGGGTGATGACGCCCGGGCAGTTGGGGCCGATGAGGCGCGCCCCTTTCTCCTTCAGGTAGGCCTTGACCTGGACCATGTCCAGGACAGGGATGCCCTCCGTGATGCAGACGATGAGGCCGATGCCGGCGTCGGCGGCCTCCAGGATGGCTTCCACGGCGAAGCGGGCCGGCACGTAGATGACCGATGTGTTGGCCCCCGTGGCCTCCACGGCCTCGTGCACCGTGTCAAAGACGGGGATGCCGTCGCACCACTCGCCTCCTTTGCCTGGGGTGACGCCGGCCACGACGTTCGTGCCGTACTTGACCATCTCGGCGGTGTGGAAGCGCCCTTCCCGCCCGGTGATGCCCTGGACGACCAGCCTCGTGTTGCGGTCTACCAAGATGCTCATGGGTTTTGTCCCTCCGACTTCCCACCAGGGGCGAGGGCCTGGCGGATCCTGTCCCCGACCTCCCGCAGGGCGGCGGCGCTGGCCGGGCGCTGGCGCCAAGGCGAGGCAATGCCGTCGCCCAGCCACCGGGGCACCAGGTGCACGTGGAAGTGGAAGACCGACTGGAACGCGGCCCGCTCGTTGGCCTGGACCAGGTTCATCCCGTCCGGTGCGAGGGCCTCTCGGAGGGCCCGGGCCACCCGCACGGCGGTCCGCATCACCGCTGCCCCTGCCTCCGGGTCCAGGTCAAAGAGGTTGCGGTAGTGCCGCCGCGGGATGATGAGGGTGTGGCCTGGGGCAGCGGGGTTGATGTCCAGGAAGGCCACCGTCTCCTCGTCTTCAAAGAGGACCTCTGCCGGGGCCCGCCCCGCGGCGATGGCGCAAAAGATGCAGTCTCCGTCCATGGGTCCCCGCTCCTCAGGCGCCGCCCCTGGCCACCGCCACCGCTTTCTGGGCGGCCTCCACCAGGGTGGAAGCGGTGATCATGTTCGCGCTGGCGAGGATGGCGCGCCCTTCATCCTCGTTGGTCCCCACCAGGCGTGCCACGATGGGCACCTGCACTGGGACCTTCTCCATCGCCGCCAGGATGCCCCGCGCCACCTCGTCGCAGCGGGTGATGCCGCCGAAGATGTTGAGGAGGATAGCCTCCACTTTGGGGTCGGCCAGGATGATGCGCAGGGCTGCCTCCACCTGGCTGGCCTTGGCCCCCCCGCCGATGTCCAGGAAGTTGGCCGGCGCACCACCGTAGAGTTTGATGACGTCCATGGTGGCCATGGCCAACCCGGCCCCGTTCACCATGCAGCCGATGTTGCCATCCAGGTGGACGTAACTCAGCCCGTGGGCGCGGGCTTCTCGCTCCAGGGGGTTCTCCGCCTCCTCATCGCGCAGGGCTGCCAAGTCCGGGTGCCGGAAGAGGGCGTTGTCGTCCAGGACGATCTTGGCATCCAGGGCCAGGAGCCGCCCGTCGCCCGTCACCACCAGGGGGTTGATCTCGGCCAGCGACGCGTCGCAGGCCACGAAGGCGCGGTAGAGGGCCATGGCGATGGAGGCGAACTCCCCCACCTGCTCGCGGGGCAGGCCCATGGCGTACCCCACATCCCGGGCCTGGTAGCCCCGCAGGCCCAGGTACGGGTGGGCTGCGGCGCGGAAGATCTTCTCCGGCGCCTCGCGGGCCACCTCTTCAATGTCCACGCCCCCGGCGGGAGAAGCCATCATGGTCACGCACGCCGCCACTCGGTCTACCACGAAGCCCAGGTAGAGTTCCTGGGCGATGTCGGAGGCCCGCTCCACCAGCACCCGGCGCACCGGCAGGCCCTTGATCTCCATGGAGAGGATCTGCTCGGCCACCCGCTGGGCTTCCTGGGGGTCCTGGGCCAGGCGGATGCCGCCCGCCTTGCCCCGTCCCCCCACGAGGACCTGGGCCTTCACCGCCACCGGGCCGCCCAGCCGTGCGGCGATGGCCTCCGCCTCCTGGGGCGTGGAGGCCACGTCCCCTTCGGGGATGGGGATGCCGTGTTGGGCGAAGATCCTTTTGGATTGGAACTCGTGCAGGTTCACTGTGCCCTCCCTGGCTTGTGCATGATGGGGCCGGTGGGGGCTCCCCGGCCGGCACCTCTGGATACGAAAAGTCTCGTCAGCGCGCACCTTGTGAGCGCGTCCGACGAGACTTGCCGGCTCCCAAGGCTTGCCACGCGTCCACGGGGGAGGAGATGCGCTGCGTCAGCCGATGCCCAGCCCATGGAAGTCGCCCCAAAGCCAGCTCCTTTGCTCAGCGTGGGGATCTAGGCAATGGGATTATAGCACGAGGCGGGCCGCTCTGCAAAGGGGGCGGGGGCTTGCAGGACTCCGCTTTCGGTTCCGCGAACGACGATACCAGGACATGTCCTGGGCATGCCGCTGGCCTTGCTGCAGCTCCGCCGCCTCTTTTTGACGTGTGGGGCTTCCTAGGCTATACTATATCCAGGCTCATGGCCAACTTTCTTGAAACAACATGTAACACCATTGGCAAGGAGAACGGACATGCACCGCTCATCTTCCCCTCAGCCCAAGATCGCCCTGGCCGGCCTGATCCGGCCCGTCTGGAGCGGGGACAAAGAGGGACAGTTGGCCCGGTCCCTGCGGGAGATGGAGGCCCTCGCCAGGGAGTGGGGGTTCCTCTTCCATCCCTGCCCGGAGCCGGTCCTCACGTGGGAGGACGGCCAGCGCCTCCGCGCCGAACTGGACGCCGCGGGCGTGGACTTCCTCCTCCTGCAGACCAGTTCCTTCGGCTCCGGAGACGCGCTGATGCCCTTGGTGGACGGCCGTTACCGCCTGGGGGTCTGGTCCGTGCCCGAACCTGCCGTGGAAGGGCGCCTTCCCCTCAACTCTCTCTGCGGTGCCAACCACCTGGTGAGTGTCATCGTCCAGTACGCGCAGGTCCCCCACGGCGTCAAGTGGTTCCACGGCCAGGCCACCGACCCCTTCTTCCAGCGCCGTTTCCGCATCACCGTGGACGCCCTGCGGGGTCTCAAGCGGCTCCAGGGGGCACGCATCGGGCTGGTGGGCAAACACCCCATGGGCTTCCACAACCTCTTCTTTGACCGGCGCGTGGTGGAGAAGCGGTTCGGGGTCCGCTTCTACGACCACGAACTGGCCGACGTCTTCGCCCGGGTGCGGAAGATCCCCCCGGAGAAGGCCCGGCAGATCGCCGAGGAGATGGTCGCCCTGGCTTCGGAAGTGCGGGTGGAGCCGGCCGCGCTGGAGCAGGTGGGGGCCTTTGAGGCCGCCCTCCTCTCGGTGGCGCAGGAAGGGGGCTACGATGCCCTGGCCGTCCGCTGCTGGCCGGAGTGGCAGGATGAGTTCCAGCGGGCGCCCTGCTCCACCCTGGGCCGCCTCAACCACCTGGGCATCCCCACCGCCTGTGAAGGGGACCTCCTGGGGGCCCTGGGGATGCTCCTCCTCAACGGCATCGTGGGCGAGCCGACCACCATCATGGACATGATCGCCTTTGACCGGGAGGACGAGAGCATCCTCCTGTGGCACTGCGGCCCCACGGCCCCGGCCCTCGCCGACGAGCAGGGGATGCGCCTGACCCTGCACTTCAACCAGCGCCTGCCGGTGGCGAACGACATGGTCTTCCGCAAGGACCCGGGGACCATCCTGCAGATCATGGGGGACGGCCAGCACATCTTCCTCCTGGATGGCGAGGGGATGGGCCGCGAGAAGCCCAGTTACGACGGCAGCCGCGGCTGGTTCCGCAACCTGCGCATGAACCGCCAGCCCATCTCGGTGCTGGACCTCATCAGCACGGTCATGGCCCACGGCCTGAAGCACCACTACGCCCTGGCCCTCCGGGATTGCACCGAGGCGGTGCTGGAGGCGGCCGCGTGGCTCGGCCTGGAGACGCTCCAGCCCGTCCCCTATTCCGATGCCAAGCCGCTGGCCTCTGAGGTGCGCTAGTACTGCGCCACAGTGGTTTTTGGTGAAGCGGCCAGGAACCCCTTCCCCGTGCACGGGAAGGGGGTTCGGGGGTGGAGTTGGAGACAAATCTGAGGGATGGAGTAGGGGCGCACGGCCGGGCGCCTCTACTTTACGGCGAGGGGCACGGAGGACGTTCGGGAAGCCTTCCGTGCCCTTCGCAGTTTTTCCCCCTCTTGCAACGGGAGAGGGGGCCTTCAGGCCGCGGGATCTCCCCTTCCGTTGGACCGGGCCAGGAGCCAGAGGACGAAGGCAGCCGAGGCCCCCATCGCGCCTGCCGCGGCCAGGAAGACGGACCTCACCCCCCACCAGGCGACAACGCCCGCCCCCAGCATCGGACCCAGGAAGTTGGCCACGGAGGTGGCGCTGGAGTCCAGGCCGTAGACCAACCCCTCGCGCCCCTCTGGGCTGATCTGGGCCAGGAGCGAGGTGATGGAGGTCAGGAGGCCGCCGTTGACCAGCCCCGTGAGGACCTGGAGCGCCAGGATCTGGCCCACGTTCTGGGCGAAGAACTGGGGGAGGTAGAGCAAGGCGGAGAGGCAGATGCACGCCGCCAAGACGCGGCGGTGGCCCAGGCGGTCCCCCACCCGGCCCCACAGGGCGGCCCCGACCGCCCCCGCTGCCGCGGCTGCGCCCACCACCACCCCCGTCGCCGAGGCCACCCCGGTGCCGGCCCCCTGGAGTTCCTGCACGAAGAGGGGCAGCATGGGGTCCACCGTGCGGAGGCCGATGCGGGACAGGGCCCGCACCAGGAGCATGGAGGCCAGGGCCGGCTTCCACAGGGAGCGCAGAGCCTCCTTCCAGCCTTCCCTTTGGGAGCCTCTGGCCTGGGGTGGGGGGCGGAAGGCCTCGTGCACCCACACGTGGACCGACACCCCCGCGACGAAGAGGAGGCCGGCCGTGACCCAGAAGGTGGGACGGTAGCCTACTGTGTCGGCCAGGACGCCCCCCAGGGCGGGGCCGAGGGAGGCCCCCAGGTAGATGGCCATCTGGAGGAGGCCCACGGCGGAGCCGATCCGCTCCCGGGGCACGCTGCTCGCCACGAGGGTGGTGGCTGCCACCACCGTGCCTGTGAGGGCCCCCTGTAGGAGCCGCAAGGCCAGCAATTGGTAGACGTCCTGGGCGAAGCCCATCAGGGCCAGGACGAAGGCCCCGCCGAACATGGCCCGCTCCACCATCAGTTTGCGCCCGTAGCGGTCCGCCAGGTTGCCCCAGAAAGGGGAGGCCACCGTCATGGCCACCGCGTGGGCCGAGGTGAGCATGCCCGTCCAGAGGGCCACTTGGCGCGGGTCGCGGACCCCCAGTTCCTGGACGTAGTAGGGCAGGAAGGGCATGATGAGGGAGAAGCCGGAGATGGCCAGGAGTTCCCCCATCCAGATGACGGCCAGGTTGCGCTTCCAGGGGGCGTCCGTGAGCGCGTTCATGCGCCCTTTCCTCCAGGTGCCCTATCGCCCAGGGGAGCCTGACGATGAGAAAAGGCGCGCGGATGGGCCCTGCGCCCCTTGGGGTCCAGGGCCAGCCCGCGCGCCCCATGCGGAAGGTGGGGAGGCCACGCCACGGTGAGTGACCGCTTTCTTTGGCCCCAGTGCAGGCCAAGATGTGCTGCGGGGGCGTCAGCCTCCTGGCTGGCACCCCCGCGCCTTATCCTCTATCCGAGGAACTTGATCCCCTGTTCCAGGGCCCGCTTGAGGGTGTCGCCCCGCAGGCCGTTGCGCAGCGCCTCCAGGGCCAGGATGTCCTCCGGAGGCACGTTCCCCAGGTTGACGTTCACGCCGAACCGCAGGATCAGGTACTGCTGCTGGTTCTTGATGGGGGCTTCCCAGATCAGGTCGTTCACGTCCTTGACGCCGGAGATGATCCGGTCCACCTCGGCCTCGTCCACGTTGCCGGCCTTGTCGTAGATGCCCACGCCGTGCCCGGACTCGCGGGCCTCCACGATGACCTTGAAGACGCCCAGTTCCAGGTCGCTGGCGATCTGCTCGTGCATCTTGGCCATGGCGACCTTGACGTTGGGGTCCTTCTTGCCCACCTCAGAGATGACCTTGAAGCCGGCATCCAGGGCCCGCTTGATGCAGTCGGCGCGCACGTCGTCGGGCATCTCCATGGTGCCATCGGAGACCTCAATGGCGCTGAAGCCCACCTCTTTGGCGTACTTGAGGAACTCGGGGTAGCGCCCCTCGGCCACGGCCACCTCCAGGAAGGTCCCGCCGGGGTAGATATCCACCCCCGCGCCGCGCACCAGGCCGATCTTCTCCCGCAGCAACCGCTCGGAGTAGAAGGCCGAGGTCCCGAAGGTCTGCTTCAGGGCGTCAATGTAGTCGGCCGCGGTGTCCATCAGGTCCCGGGTGGCGTTCAGGCCCAGGCCCTTGTCAATGACCATGGTGTAACCGGTCGTGCGGGGCTTCGTGGAGCGCCCCTGCACCGGCATGCTGAAGACACCTTCCCACGCTCGCATTTACTCAATCCCCTCCATGCAAGATTTGGAACCGGCCAGGATGTTCTTGGCCTGGACGATCTCCCACTTCGGCGCGGCCACCAACTGCTGGATGGCCTCCAGGCGCGCCCGGGCGAGGGCAGGCGTGTCCATTCCCAGGACTGGGACCTCCTCGTACAGGATGAAGGTGGCCCCGAGTTTCTCCGAGGCGCTCTCAAACAGGGCCTTGACCAGCCCCTCGGGGCGGCGGACGTTCGTCACCACGGCCCCTTCCCGCCCGGATTCAATGCGCGGGAAGATGAAGGAAAGGCGGGGGTTCACCAGGACTGGCCCCTCCGTGGTGACTTTCCCCATGTCCACGCTGATCTTGGCCTCCCACGGGTCCTCCACCTGCGGCAGGGTCAGGCCCAGGATCTCCGCCGCTTTGGGGTAGTCGTAGATGAAGTTCCCGACCCGGATGTTATCCAGGAGCGCGCCCCGGTAGAAAACGACGCCCTCCTCGGTGAGGCGGAAGAAGGTCATCTCCGTGCTGAAGATCTGGTAGCCGCGCAGGACCCCCTCCAGGAGGTACACCGTCTTGCCGGCGCCGGACTTGCCCACGATGACGAGGAGTTCGTGTCGGTCTGGCCGGTAGACCGCCGAGGCGTGGAGGCTGTAGATGCCGTGCCGCTCCTGCGTGGCCAGGGCAAAGCGGAAGAAGAGGCCCATGTTGCCCATGAGGGTCCAGCGGCGGTCGTGCCGTTCCCGGTCCAGCCGCCCCCAATCGCCGATGGCGAGGATGTCCCGCTCCCCTATGTGGACCTCGGGGGTGCGCCCTGGCACATCTATGATGGTCAGGTAGGCGTCCATGTCCCCCGTGTAGGGGATGAAGTCAAACTCGCTGTAGTTGGTGATCTGGGACTGGATCTCGCCCGGTTCGTAGAACTCGGGGTTGAGGATGAGGTTGG
>DAOTYM010000346.1:0-2750 GCA_034434775.1 Anaerolineae bacterium
GGTACATCTACGTGCGCGCCGAGTACCCGCTCGCCGTCCGCCGCCTGCGCCTGGCGATCGCGGCGGCGGAGGAGCGTGGCCTGCTCGGCGACGATGCTCTCGGCAGCGGCTGGAGCTTCCACCTCAAGATCAAGGAGGGCGCCGGCGCCTTCGTCTGCGGCGAGGAGACGGCGCTCATCGCCTCCATCGAGGGCAAGCGCGGCATGCCGCGCACGCGCCCGCCGTTCCCGGCCGTCAGCGGCCTCTGGGGCAAGCCCACCAACATCAACAACGTCAAGTCCTACGCCAACGTGCCCCAGATCATCCTCAAGGGCCCCGAGTGGTTCGCCAGCATCGGCCCGCGCCGCAGCCCCGGCACCGCCATCTTCGCCCTCACTGGCAAGGTGAACAACACTGGCCTGGTGGAGGTCCCCATGGGGATCACCCTGGGCGAGATCATCTTTGACATCGGTGGGGGCATCCCCAAAGGCAAGAAGTTCAAGGCCGTCCAGACTGGCGGCCCCTTGGGCGGGTGCATCCCGGCCGAGCACCTGAACGTGCCCGTGGACTTTGACTCCCTCAAGGAAGTGGGCGCGGTCATGGGCTCCGGCGGCATGATCGTGGTGGACGAAGACACCTGCATGGTGGAGTTCGCCCGCTTCTTCCTGACCTTCGCCACGGCCGAGAGTTGCGGCAAGTGCGTCCCCTGCCGCGTGGGCGGGCGGCGCATGCTGGAAATCCTCAACCGCATCTGCGCCGGCGAAGGCCGCCTGGAGGACCTGGACACCATCCGGGAGATCTCGGCCCAGATGGAAGCCGGCTCCCTGTGCGCCCTGGGCCAACTGACCCCCGGCCCCGTGAAAGCGGCCCTCCGCTACTTTGAGCACGAGTTCCTCGCCCACATTGAGGACAAGCGCTGCCCGGCGGGGGTCTGCAAGGAACTGACGGTGGCCCGCTGCCTGAACGCCTGCCCAGCCGGGGTGGACGTGCCTTCGTACGTCTCCCTGGTGGCCGAGGGGCGCTACGCCGAGGCCCTGGAGATCCACCGCGAGCGCAACCCCTTCGCCATGGTCTGCGGGCGGGTCTGCCCTGCCTTCTGCGAGTCCCGCTGCCGCCGGGGCGACATTGACGAGCCAGTGGCCATCCGCCAGATCAAGCGCTTCATGGCCGACCACGAAGTGGACCACCCCTGGACGCCGGCCAAGCGGGGCAAGCCGAAGAAGGAGAAGGTGGCGGTGGTGGGCTCTGGCCCGGCGGGCCTCACGGCGGCCCTCCGCCTGGCCCAGATGGGCTACCCGGTCACCGTCTTTGAGGCCCTGCCCGTGCCCGGCGGCATGATGGCCGTGGGCATCCCTGAGTACCGCCTGCCCAGGGACGTCCTGAACTTTGAGATTGAGAACATCAAGCGGGCCGGCGTGGAGATCGTCTGCAACAAGGCCCTGGGGAAGGACTTCACCCTGGACGACCTGATGAACGGCCAGGGGTACAAGGCCGTGGTCCTGGCCATCGGCGCGCACAAGAGCCAGCGCCTGGGCATCCCCGGGGAAGATAAGGAAGGCGTCTACCACGGGGTGGACTTCCTGCGGGATGTGGCCCTGGGCAAAGCGCCCGACCTGACCGGCAAGCGGGTGGCCGTGGTGGGCGGCGGCAACGTGGCCATTGACGCGGCCCGCACCGCCTGGCGCCTGGGGGCGCAGAAGGTGCACGTCATCTACCGCCGCACCCGCGAGGACATGCCAGCCTACAAGGAAGAGGTGGAGGCCGCCGAGCAAGAGGGGATCGTCTTCCACTTCCTCACCAACCCCGTGCGGGTGCTGGGGCCGCAGCGGGTCACGGCCGTGGAACTGCAGCAGCAGGAACTGGGCGAGTTTGACCGCTCCGGCCGCCGCCGGCCCGTGCCCGTGGAGGGCGCGGTGTTCCAGTTGGATGTGGACGTCCTCATCCCGGCCATCGGCCAGCGGACCGACACCTCCTGGGCCGATGGCGACGGCCTGGAGTTCAACCGCGACGCCACCCTCAAGGTGAGCAAGTCCCTGGCGACCACGCGGCCGGGCGTCTTCGCCGCGGGCGACGCCGTCTCCGGGCCGGCCTCGGTCATTGAGGCGGTGGCCCAGGGGAACCGGGTGGCCATGGCGGTGGACCACTACCTGCGCACCGGCCAGGTGGAGAAGGTGGACTACAACCCGCCCTACCACTATCCTGCTCTTTCCTGGAACATGGACGCCTACGCGGAGGCCAAGCGGCCTGCGCCCAAGTTCCTGGATGTGGCGGCCCGCCGGGGCAACTTCAAAGAGGTGGAACTCCTCCTGGACGAGGAGACCATCCGCGAGGAGTGCAAGCGCTGCCTGCGCTGCGACCTGGAATGGCTGGAAAGCGTGGGCGGCGTCTCCCTGGAGGCCGCCAAGGCCGAGCACAAGATGCCGGCCTAGCGGAAAGACAATAACGCGCCTCCGGTCTGGGCCCCCAAGAAGCCTTTCCGGGCCCAGACCGGAGGGCGAAGCGCGAAGGAGGCAAAACGACGCATGGCCACGGTGAACATCACCATCAACGGTCAGAAGGTTCTCGCCAAGGCCGGGCAGACGGTGCTGGAAGCCGCCTTGGATGCCGGGATAGACATCCCCAGGCTGTGCCACCATCCGGCGGTGAAACCCTACGGGGCCTGCCGCGTCTGCCTGGTGGAGATCACGGGCCAGCGGACCCTGCACCCAGCCTGCACGTTCCCCGTTTCGGAGGGGATGGAGGTCTTCACTGAAACCCCCAAGGTGGTGGAG
>DAOTYM010000347.1:0-1804 GCA_034434775.1 Anaerolineae bacterium
ACGTGCAGCCGCAGGCCCTTGGGGTCGTGCACGTCTATCTCCTCCGGGGCCACGTTGAAGTCCCCCACCCAGAGGAGCGGCTCCTCCGGCGAAAAGTGCCGCTGGAAGTAGTCCCGCAGGCGCGCCAGCCACGCCAACTTGTACTGGAACTGAGGCGAGTCTGGGGACTGGCCTTGGGGCACGTAAGTGTTCACAATGGGGATGCCCCGCACGGTGACCCGGACCAGGCGCGCCTCGTCCGGGTCGCCCCCGTCGTCCAGGCCGAAGGCCACATCCCGGGGCTCCTCTCTGGAGGCGGTGGCCACGCCCGCGTACCCCTTCTGGCCGCGGAAAACGATGCAGTACCCCGCCTCCCGGAAGGGGTCGGCCGGGAACTCGGCGTCCTGCACCTTGGTCTCCTGAAAGCAGACCACGTCCGGCTGGTGCTCCCGCAGCCAGTCCAGGATGAGGGGCAAGCGGGAGCGGATGGAATTGGCGTTGAACGTCGCCACTCTAAAGATGCTCTCTGGCATATCGCCTCCTCTCCTGAAGCCCGAGCGCAACGGCCTATCATTGGGTTGACCGCCACGCGCAAGGTGCACAGCCCTGTGCCCGCCTTGGTAGGAGCGCAGCGGCGCTGCGCCCCGCAGGCCTCCACAAAGCCATCCGTGCCATGCCCTACCCTCCGCGGGACCAGCGCGCGGCGACGGTCTGCCGAAGCAGGGCCATCTCCTCCATGCCCCAGAGGGCCGCCAGAGCCAGGTAGAAGGCCGCTCCGCCGGCCCCGCACACGCCCACCAGCAGGAGGTCGCCCAGAGTCCCCAGAGGCCCCAGCCTGGCCCCCAGCCAGGGCAGGGCCAGGGCGATCCCCGCGCCCATGAGGAACGCCGCCCCCCCAGCCTTGAGGGCCACGCCGGCCAGACCCCGCGCCGGCAGCCCCCCCAGTTCCCGCCGCAGGAGGAACCACATGGCGATGGCGTGGCTGGTGTGCTTGGCGGCATCGGCCAGGACCAACCCCAGCATCTGCACCCGGCCCGGCGGGAGGGCGGCGGGGTCAAGGCCCGTGAAGGCCAGGAGGAGCCCCAGGTGGCCCAGGGGCGCGGCGAAGCCCACCGCAGCCACCAGGTAGACCCCCACCGAGAAGATGCCCACCAGGGCCGGCGTCAGGGTGTTCTGGCGGGCGTACATGGCGTAGTTGAGGGGCCAGTCCACCGAGGCGAAGACCAGCCCCACCAGGTAGCAGCGCAGCGCGGTGGAGGTCCACTGGGTGTCCAGGGCGGTGAAGGCCCCGTGCTCGTAGATGAGGCGGATGATGGGCCGGGCCAGGACGAAGAGCCCCACCGTGGCGGGGATGCTCAGGGCCAGCACCAGCCGCAGGCCCCGCAGGAGGGTGGCCTGGTAGCCCTCCTCGTCCCGCCGGGCCGCGTGCTGGGAGAGGGCCGGCAGGACCGCCAGCGAGATGGCGATGGCGATGAGGCCGTGGGGGAACTGGAAGAGGGTCGTGGCGTTGTCCATCCAGGCGATGCTCTGCTCCCCCGTGTGGGAGGCCAGGTTCCGGTCCACGACGATCTGGGCCCGGCTGACGACCAGGCTGGCCACGACGGGGGCGTAGAGGGCCCCAATGCGCCGCAGCCCGGCATGGCGCCAGGCCAAGGTGAAGCGCAGGGGGATGCCCCGCAAGCCCGGCAGGAGGGCCACCACCTGGAACGCCGCCCCCAGGAGCACCCCTACGCAGAGGCTGTAGATGCCCAGGTGGCCAGCCAGAAGGGGCGCGGCCAGGACGATCCCCAGGTTGAAGACGGCGCCGGAGAGGGCCGGAAAGGTG
>DAOTYM010000348.1:0-7190 GCA_034434775.1 Anaerolineae bacterium
GATGTCCAGAGAAGAGGCTCCGTCTATCCGGGCCGCGTCGTCCAGGTCCGTGGGGATGGTGAGGAAGAACTGGCGCAGGAGGAAGGTGCTGAAGGGGCTGAAGGAAGGCGGCAAGATCAGGGCGCGGAAGGTATCCACCCAGCCCAGGAAGCGGATGACGATGAAGTTGGGGATGAGGGTGACCGGGAAGGGGATCATCAGCGTGGCCAGGTAGAGGAGGAACAGGGTGTCCCGCCCCCGGAAGCGCAGCCGAGCGAAGGCGAAGGCAGCCAGGGAGGAGGTCAGGAGTTGCAGCACGGTGACGCTGCTGGACTGGATGAGGCTGTTGAGGAAAAAGCGCCCGAAGGGCATGATGGAGACCGCCTCCAGGTAGTTCTGCCACACGACCGGCCGGGGGATCCACTGGGGCGGGTCGGTGAAGACCTGCCCAGGAGCCTTGAGGGAGGTGGAGACCATCCACAGGAAGGGCACGAGCATGACTACGCTCCCCGGGAGGAGCGCGGCGTGGGCCAGCAGCCGGGCCCCCAAGCGGGGCCGGCGTCCCACAGCCAGGGTTGCGTCTCGGACGGCCATGGCTCAGCCCTCCTGGTCCGCCTCGTAGTGCACCCAGCGGCGCTGGTACCGCATCTGGAGGGCGGTGAAGGCGAAGATGCAGGCGAAGAGGACCCAGGCCACGGCCGCCGCCTTGCCCATGCGGAACCACTTGAAGGCGTTCAGGTAGATGTAGTAGACCATGGTGGTCGTGGCAAAAGCCGGCCCTCCTCGGGTCATGATGAAGGCCTCGTCAAAGACCTGGAAGGCCCAGATGGCCGACATGACCAGGACGAAGAAGGTGGTGGAGGAGAGCATGGGCAGGGTGATGTGGCGGAAGCGGGCCAGGGGGCCTGCGCCATCCACCTCGGCGGCTTCGTACAGTTCCTGGGGGATGGCCTGGAGCCCGGCCAGGTAGATGACGGTGGTGAAGCCGACGTTCTTCCACAGGTTGAGGATCATCACCGCCGGCATGGCCCACCGGGTGGAGTTGAGCCAGTCGGGCGGGTTCAGGCGCAAGCCCAGGGCGTTCCCCACCGCCCGGATGGTCCCGTTGAGGAGGCCGAAACTGTCGTTGAAGATCCACTGCCAGACCAGGGCCGCAGCCACCAGGGAGGAGACCACGGGCAGGAAGTAAACGGTGCGGTAGAAGACCACGCCCCGGATGCGCTGGTTGAGGGCCACAGCCAAGAGGAGCGACAGGACGACCCGCGCCGGGACCGTGCCGAAGGTGAACCAGAAGGTGTTCGCCACCACGCGGCGGAACTGGGCATCGCGCCACAGTTCCGCGAAGTTCTCCGCGCCCACGTAGACCGGCGGCGTCAGCAGGTCCCAGCGGAAGAGGCTGAGGCTGAACGCCGCCACCACCGGAAACGCGGTGAAGGTCAGGAACCCCGCGATGTTGGGGCCCAGGAAGAGGTAGGGTTCAAGCATGCGCCTCCAGCGGCGCGGGGTGTGGGAAGCGGCAGCCATCTCTACCCCCCAGCACGTGCCGTGGCGGAACCCCCAGAGGGGGAGGGCGTGCGGCGACATTTTGCCATGCGCCGGGGAGGCTGTCAAGGGAACGGGCGAGGGGGTTGGCGCCGCAGGGCCGCTGGACGTGCGCTGCCCGCACCTCTCTGCAAAGCCCCGACCGGGGACCGGCGCATTTGACAGATTTGGGGCATGGGATTATAATGTGCCCTGTGGCAGGGGTTCTCCCTTGCCCATGTGCGTCGCGCAAGGAGCGTCGCGTGTCCAAAACCCTGCTCTTGAAGCGCATCCCTAGCAGCCGACCGCGACCGGCGGGCGGAGAGCCCCCCGGACCTTCCTTGCGCGCGGAGGTGTTTGACTAGGGCAGTCAGCACAGCTCAAGGCAAGTAGCTGGGCCGGCTCTCCAGGAACACAAGGAGAGCCGGCCCTCTCTTTTTATCCCAAGGGCAAGCAGGGCTGGCCCCGAAGAACCCGAAAGCAAGAGGAGGAGCAGCGATGGCGGAGTGTCCCGAATGTGGAGCCACCATTGAACTGGACGACAAGGTAGAAGTAGGCGAGATCGTCGTCTGCCCAGAGTGCGGCGTGGAACTGGAGGTCCTCTCCCTCCACCCGGTGCAGTTCACCCTGGCCCCGGAAGTGGAAGAGGACTGGGGGGAATAGGCCATGCGCGTCGGGCTCTTCTTCTCCCGGCTCCGGGTGGAGGAAAAGGCGCTCACCCAGGCCTTTGAGGCCCGCGGCGCAGAGGTGGACCGCCTGGACGTCCGCCACCTGGCCTTCTCCCTGGGCCAGGGAAACCTGGGGCCGTACGATGCCTTCCTGGTGCGCTGCATCAGCCACGTGCAGGCGGTCTACATCTCCCGCCTGGCGGAGATGGCCGGCAAGCCGGTGGTCAACCGTTCCTCCGTCATCCAGACCTGCGGCGACAAGATCCTCACCACCATGGCCCTGGAGGAAGCCGGCGTGCCCACGCCGAGGGCGCGCCTCGCCTTCTCGCCCGAGGCCGCCCTGGAGGCCATTGAGGCAATGGGCTACCCGGTGGTCCTCAAGCCGGCCCACGGCTCGTGGGGCCGCCTCCTGGCCCGGGTCAACGACCGCGATGCCGCGGAGGCCCTCCTGGAGCACAAGGCCACCCTGGGCGGCGTCCTCCACGCCGCGGTCTACATCCAGGAGTACATCCCGAAGCCGGACCGGGATATCCGCGTCCTCCTGGCCGGCGACGAGGTCATCACCGCCATCTACCGGCGCTCCACCCACTGGATCACCAACACCGCCCTGGGGGGCAAGGCGGCTCCCTGCCCCCTCACGCCGGACCTGGTGGACCTCTCGCTCCAGGCGGCCGCGGCCGTGGGCGGCGGCATCCTGGCCGTGGACCTCCTGGAGACCGCGGACGGGCGGCTCCTGGTCAACGAGGTCAACCACACCCCCGAGTTCCACGGGGCGATGGAGGCCGTGGAGGTGGACATCGCGGGCGCGATGGCCGACTACCTCCTCGCCGTGGCAGAGGCCTCGCCCACGCCCCCGGTGTGGGAGGAGGCGCGATGATCAGGGCGAGCATCGTCGGCGCTTCTGGCTACGCTGGGGGCGAACTGCTGCGGCTCCTCCTGGGCCACCCCGAGGTGGAAGTCGCCCAGATCACCTCCCAGGCCCACGTGGGGGAGTACGCCTACTTCCTGCACCCCAACCTGCGCGGGCGCACGAACCTCCGCTTCGTCTCTGTGGAGGCCCTGGAACCCTGCGACGTCCTCTTCCTGGCCATGCCCCACGGCGAGGCCGCGCCCCGCATAGAGGAATTCGCCAGGCTGGCCGAGCGCATCGTGGACCTCTCGGCGGACTTCCGCCTGCGGGACCCAGCGGCCTACCGCCAGTGGTACGGGTGGGAGCACCCAGCCCCCGAGTGGCTTGAGCGCTTCGTCTACGGCCTGCCGGAACTGCACCGGCAGGACTTGGTCGGGGCGCGCTACGCGAGCGGCGTGGGGTGCAACGCCTCGGTGACCTTGCTGGCCCTCTGGCCCCTGGTCCGGCGGGGTCTGGTGGACCACTCCGTGGTGGAGGTGAAGGTGGGCTCTTCCGAGGGCGGGAACAAGCCCACGCCGGCCTCCCACCACCCGGAGCGGGCCAACGTGGTGCGGTCCTACGCCCCCGTCGGGCACCGGCACCTGGCGGAACTCATCCAGGAACTGGGCCTGGATCCCCAGGACCCGCGGCTCTACTTCTCCATCACGGCGGTGGACATGGTGCGCGGCGCACTGGCTACCTGCCACTGCTTCCTGAAGGAGCGCCTGCCGGAGCGGGACCTCTGGGCCCTCTACCGGGAGGACTACGGGCAGGAGCCCTTCGTGCGCCTGGTGCGGAGCCGGCGGGGCCTCTACCGCTACCCAGACCCGAAGGTGCTGGCCGGGTCCAATTACTGCGATGTGGGGTTTGAGTGCGACGGAGATGGCCGCCGCGTGGTGGTCATCGGGGCCATAGACAACCTCATGAAGGGATCTGCCGGCTCGGCCGTGCAGGCCATGAACCTGATGCTCGGCTTCCCAGAAACCCTGGGCCTGGAGTTCCCGGGCCTGCATCCTATCTGATCAGGGAGGAGGCGGTCATGATCGTCATCAAGGCAGGGGGCAACGGCAGGGTGGACTTCCAGGCGGTGTGCGAGGACACGGCGGCGCTGGTCCGGCAGGGCGAGCAGGTCATCCTCGTGCACGGCGGCTCCCACGATGTGGACACCATCTGCACCCAACTGGGCAAGCCGCCCCAGTACGTCTGCAGTCCCTCGGGGGTGGTCAGCCGTTTCACCGACCGGGAGACGATGGAACTCTTCACCATGGTCGTGGTGGGCCGCGTCAACAAGATCCTGGTGGAGGCCCTCCAGCAACTGGGGGTGGACGCCATCGGCCTCTCGGGCCTGGACGGCCGCCTCTTGGTGGCCAAGCGCAAGGACGTCCTGCGCGCCGTGGAGGGGGGCCGCCAGAAGATCCTCCGCGGCGACCACAGCGGGACCATCCAGGAGGTGCGGGTGGACCTCCTGCGGACCTTGCTCGCGGCCGGCCTGACGCCGGTCGTGGCCCCGGTGGCCATCAGCCCGGAGGGGGAGATGCTGAACGTGGATGGCGACCGCGCCGCGGCGGCCATCGCCGCCGCCATGGGCGCGGAGCGGCTGATCATCCTCTCCAACGTCCCGGGGCTCCTGCGCAACCCCCAGGACGAGAGCACCCTCATCCCCTACATCCCCCGCAGCCAGGCCGAGACGCACATGGAGCGCTATGCCCAGGGCAAGATGAAGCGCAAACTCATCGGGACCCTGGAGGCCCTGCAGCACGGGGTGGCCCAGGTGGTCATCGCCGACGGGCGCGTCCCCCATCCCCTCCAGAGGGCCCTGGCCGGCCAGGGCACCGTCATCGCCTGAGGGGGTGTGGGATGGAAGGACGCGAGATCCTCTCCCTGGAGGAGCAGTTCGCCAGCGGCGTGTACGCCCTGCAGCCCATCCCCCTGGTGCGGGGCGAGGGGGCCTACGTCTGGGACGCGGACGGCCGGCGCTACATAGACTGCATGGCCGGCCACGGCGTGGCCAACGTGGGGCACTGCCACCCGGCCGTGACCCGCGCCATCCAGGAGCAGGCGGCGAGGCTGGTGGTCTGCGGGCCCACCCTCCCCAACGACCAACGGGCCGAGTTCCTGCGGGAACTCTTCGCCCTCGTGCCGGCAGGCCTGAAGCGGGCCTTCCTCTGCAACTCTGGGGCGGAGGCGGTGGAATCCGCCATCAAGTTCGCCCGCCTGAGCACGGGCCGGCCGGGCATCGTGGCCGCCATGCGCTCCTTCCACGGGCGGACCTTCGGCGCGCTCAGCGCCACCTGGAACAAGAAGTACCGGGAGCCCTTTGAACCCCTGGTCCCCGGCTTCCGGCACGTCCCCTACAACGACCTGGAGGCGATGGAGAAGGCCGTGGACGGGGAGACGGCCGCCGTCCTCCTGGAGGTGGTGCAGGGCGAGGGCGGGGTGAACCCCGGCGACGGCGCGTACCTGCGGGGCGTGCAGGCCCTGTGCCGCGAGCGGGGCGCGCTCTTCATCCTGGACGAGGTGCAGACCGGCTTCGGCCGCACCGGCCGCATGTTCGCCTGCGAGCACTACGGCCTCGCGCCGGATATCCTCTGCGTGGCCAAGGGGATTGCCGGCGGCGTGCCCATGGGGGCCACCCTCCTGGGGGAGCGGGTGGGCCCGCTCCCGGCCAAGGTGCACGGCTCCACCTTCGGCGGGAACCCCCTGGCCTGCGCCGCGGCCACAGCGACCCTCCGCGTCCTGGTCGCCGAGAACCTGCCCCAGCGGGCCGCAGAACTGGGGGCCTACTTCCTGGATGCCCTCCGTTCCCTCTCCTCGCCCCTCATCCGGGAGGTGCGGGGCCTGGGCCTGATGGTGGGCGTGGAACTGAAGCGCCCCTCGGCCCCCTACCTGGCAGCCATGGCGGAGCGGGGAGTCCTGGCCCTGCAGGCCGGGTCCACGGTGGTGCGCTTCCTGCCGCCCCTGGTCATCGCGCGGGAGGACCTGGACCAGGTGGTCCAGGCGCTGGATGCTGCCCTCCAGGCTGGGTGAGGCGATGCAGGAGCCGTTGGACGACCGCCGCTTCCTGGAAGGCCTGGTCCGCCGGGAGAGCCTCTCCGGGGCGGAGGGGGAGGTCGCGGCCTACCTCCTGGAGCAGATGGCCCGCCGGGGCTTCCGGGTGGGCCGGGACGCCGTGGGGAACGCCTGGGGCGAGGCAGGCCCGGAGGGGGCACCCCGGCGGGTGGTCCTCCTGGGGCACATGGATACCGTGCCCGGGGCCATCCCCGTGCGGTGGGAGGGGGATGTGCTCCACGGCCGCGGCGCAGTGGACGCCAAGGGGCCGCTGGCCGCCTTCGTCCTGGCGGCGGCCCAGGCTGCGCCCCGCCTGCAGCGCACCCGGGTCCTCGTGGTGGGCGCGGTGGAGGAGGAGCGGGAGTCCCGGGGCGCGCACTACCTGGTCCAGCACTGGGCGCCGCCGGAGTTCTGCATCGTCGGCGAGCCCAGCGGGTGGGAGGGGGTCACCCTGGGGTACAAAGGGGTGCTGCGGGTGGAATACCGCCGCAGCCAGCCTGCCCACCACACCGCCCACGAGCAAGCCTCCGCCGCGGAGCAGGCTGTCGCCTTCTGGAACCGCCTGGCGGAGGCCGCGGCGGCCTGGAGCCAGGGGAGGACGGCCTTCCGCGCCCTCACGGCGACCCTGCGGGCGGTGAACACGGGGGAGGATGGCCTTTCGGAGTGGGTGCGCCTCACGGCCTCGCTGCGCCTGCCACCCGATGCCGACTCCGAGGAATGGAAGGCCCGCATCCTGGCCTGGGCCGACGGGGCAGAGGTCTCCTTCCCCTACGAGGAGCCCCCGGTGGAGGTCCCCAAGAACTCGCCCCTGGTGCGGAGCCTGGTCTGGGCCATCCGCGCTGTGGGGGGACACCCCCGCTTCAAGGTGAAGACCGGCACCTCGGACATGAACGTGGTGGGGCCGGCGTGGGGCTGCCCCGTGGTGGCCTATGGCCCGGGCGACTCTTCCTTGGACCACACCCCCTGGGAACACCTCTCGTGGCGGGAGTTCCGCCTCAGCGTGGAGGTGCTGACGCGTGCCCTCCTGGCGTTGGACGGGGCGGAGGGAGGGTAGACCGCGCCGCGCACGGGCCTGTCGGACGAAA
>DAOTYM010000349.1:0-17951 GCA_034434775.1 Anaerolineae bacterium
GAACAGGCCGAGGCCCGCACCGTCCTGCCCAGCAACCCCACCGAGGCACGCCTGATGGCGCTCCTTTCCGAAGAGCCCCGGCACGTGGACGAACTGGGCCTGGCCAGCGGCCTGCCCATCGCCGTGGTCACCAGCACCCTGGCCCTCATGGAACTGAAGGGACTGGTGCGCCAGGTTGGGGGGATGCACTACGTCCTGGCGCGAGAGGCTCCGCCTTCCTACGGCATCGGCTGAGGGGGCGTCCGAAACGTCGGCACTGGAGGTGGTATACAACGATGTATGCAGCGATCCTCGCCGGGGGCACGGGCACGAGGCTGTGGCCCCGGAGCCGGGAACACCTGCCCAAACAGATGCTGGACCTGGTGACAGACCGGACCATGCTCCAGGAGACGGTGCACCGGGTGACGCCGATCATCCCTGTGGAGCGGATCTTCGTCGTCACGGGCAGGAACTACGCCAGTCTAGCGCGGGAGCAACTGCCAGAACTGCCGCCTGAGAACGTGATTGTGGAGCCGTGCGGGCGGAGCACGGCCCCTTGCGTGGGCCTGGCCGCGGTGCACATCCTGCGGCGGGACCCCCACGCGGTCATGGCCTCCCTGCACGCCGACCACGCCATCCGCGACGCCGAGGGCTTCCGCAAGGCCCTCCTCGCGGCTGGGGACGTGGCCCAGGACGGCGTGCTGGTGACCCTGGGCATCCAGCCTGCCTATCCCGCCACAGGGTTCGGCTACATCCACCGGGGCGAGCAGGTGGCCACGTCGCGCGGGCTCCCGGTCTTCCAGGTGCGCCGGTTCGTGGAGAAGCCGCCCCTCCCCCAGGCCCAGGCCTATTTGGAAAGCGGGGAGTACTACTGGAACAGCGGCATCTTCATCTGGAAGGCCGCCACCATCCTGGAGCAGATGAGGCTCCTCCTGCCGGACCTGCACGGCCAACTGATGCGCATCGCGGCCGCCCTGGACGGCCCCCGCGCCTCCGAGGTGCTGGAGGAGGTCTGGCGGGAGGTGCGCCCCGTGAGCATTGACGTGGGCGTGATGGAACGGGCCAGGCAGGTCCTGGTCCTGCCCCTAGATGTGGGGTGGAGCGACGTGGGCGACTGGGCAGCCCTGGCGGACCTCTTGCCCCGGGACGCGCAGGGCAACGTGGTGGTGCGGACCACACACGTGGGCCTGGAGACCACCGGGACCTTCATCTACGGCTCGGAACGGCGGCTTGTGGCCACCCTGGGCCTGAAGGACCTGGTCATCGTGGATACAGGGGATGTCCTCCTCATCTGCCCCAAGGACCGCACGCAGGACGTGCGCCTCCTGGTGGAACGCCTCCGGGAGGGGGGGAAGGAGGAGTACCTGTAGACTCCCCCAAGCGGAAAGGGGAGCCCTTACACTACCGAGCGTTGGAGAGTGGCATGGCACGGAAAGGGACTTCTCGCAAGGCCCCGACGGAGGGCCAGGAGCAGGCCGAAGGCCTGTCCCACAGGGGCAAGGCCCGGCTGGTCATCGTGGAATCGCCGGCCAAGGCGCGTACGGTGGGCCGCTTCCTGGGCAAGGGGTACCAGGTCAAGGCGTCCATCGGCCACGTGCGGGACCTCCTGCGGTCCAAACTGAGCGTGGACATTGAGAACGACTTCGCCCCTCATTACCGGGTCCTCAACGAGAAGCGGCAGGTGGTGCAGGAACTGGCCAAAGCCGCGGCCGAGGCGGACGAGGTCTACCTGGCCACCGACCCGGACCGCGAGGGCGAGGCCATCGCCTGGCACCTCATCGCCGCGGCCAACATTGACCGGGACAAAGTGCGCCGCGTCGTCTTCCACGAGATCACCAAGGGCGCCATTGAGGAAGCCTTCGCCCACCCTCGGGACCTTGACATGCGCCTGGTGAACGCCCAGCAGGCCCGACGCATCCTGGACCGCTTGGTGGGCTACCAGATCAGCCCCATCCTCTGGCGCAAGGTGCGCAACCGCCTCACCGCAGGCCGGGTCCAGTCGGTGGCGGTGCGCCTGGTGGTGGAGCGGGAGCGGGAGATCCAGGCCTTCGTCCCGGAGGAGTACTGGTCCATCCAGGCCGAACTGGCCAAGAAACTCCCTCCCGAGGCACGCCCCGAAGAGGAGCGGGCGAGTTTCCTGGCCAGCCTGCACCGCATCCGCGGGGAGCCGGTGGACATCCGGTCGGGCGAGGAGGCGCAGCGCATCGTCGGGGAACTGGAGCGCAGCCTCTACCGGGTGGCCAGCGTGCGCCGGGGGACGCGGCAGCGCAAGCCCTCCGCGCCCTTCATCACCAGCACCATGCAGCAGGAGGCCTCGCGGTACCTCGGCTTCAGCGCCCGCAAGACGATGGCCGTGGCCCAGGCCCTCTACGAGGGCGTGCCCATCGGCGGGAACGGCGGGAACGTGGGCCTCATCACCTACATGCGCACCGACTCCACCAACGTGGCTGAGGTGGCCCAGCAGGAAGCCTGTCGCTACATCGGGGAGAGGTTTGGCGAGGCGTACTTGCCGGCCCAGCCACCGGTGTACAAGACCCGGGCCAAGCGTGCCCAGGAGGCCCACGAAGCCATCCGGCCCACCTCCGTCTTCCGGGAGCCCCAGAGCCTGAAGCCGTACCTCACCCGGGACCAGTACCGCCTCTACGACCTGATCTGGCGGCGCTTCGTGGCCAGCCAGATGGCCCCCGCGGTCTACGACACCGTCTCCGTGGACGTGGAGGCCGGCCTCACCCTGGACGATTGCCCCTACCTCTTCCGCGCCGCCTCGTCCACTCTGCGCTTCCCTGGCTTCTTGAAGGTGTACAACCTGGCCGAGGAGGAAGGGGAAGAGGAGGGAACGAGGCGCATCCCTGACCTCAGCGAGGGGGAACTCCTGGACCTCCTGCGCCTGCTCCCCGAGCAGCATTTCACGCAGCCCCCACCGCGCTACACCGAGGCCACCCTGATCCGCGCCCTGGAAGAGCAGGGGATCGGCCGCCCGAGCACCTACGCGCCCATCATGTCCACCATCCAGGCGCGGGGGTACGTGGAGCGGATCAACGGCCGGCTCCACCCCACGCCCATCGCCTTCCTGGTCAACGACCTCCTGGTGGAGTACTTCCCCGACATCATGGACGTGGGGTTCACGGCGCGCATGGAGGAGTTCCTGGACGACATCGCCGCGGGCGAGAAGGACTGGGTCCCCGTGGTGCGGGAGTTCTACGGCCCCTTCTCCCAGCAACTGGAGCGGGCCCAGCGGGAGATGCCCCGCTCCCAGGTCCAGGAGGAGACGGGGGAGGTTTGCGAGAAGTGCGGCCACCCCATGGTCGTCAAGTACGGGAGGTACGGCAAGTTCCTGGCCTGCAGCAACTATCCGACCTGCCGCAACACCAAGTCCTTCGTGGAGCGGACGGGAGCGCGGTGCCCCCAGTGCGGCGGGGACCTGGTGCGGCGGCGCTCCCGCCGGGGGCGCTTCTTCTACGGGTGCGCCAACTACCCGGAGTGCAACTTCGTGGTGTGGAAGCGCCCGCTGCAGGCCCCTTGTCCCTCCTGCGGGGGCCTGCTCACCGAGGGGCGCAAGGGCGAGGCCGTTTGCACCCAGTGTCAGGAGACTTTCCCCCTGGCCCAGGTGGAGCCCGTGGCCGAGGGAGAGGCCGTCCCCGAACCCGGGAGCGAGTGAGGGGCTCCTCCTTCGGGGGCGAAGGGTGGGGTTGGAGGCAAGTCACACAAGCCTTGTGCCTTCCCAGGATAGAGGCGATGCACGCATCGCCTTAGTCTACGCCATGGTGGTTCTTAACTGAGTAGGGGCGCACGGCCGTGCGCCCCTACGAGGCTGCAACCGTGACCTGCATGGCCGAAAACGGAATGTTCATTGTGGTCCAGCACTAGACTTTCCCGGCACGTCTCACCACACAGGAAAGGACGGACTTCCATGACCCTGGAGCGTCTTGAGCGGATCCGCGTGCGTCTTTCCGACGAGGGCCTGGACTGGCTGCTCGTCTCCGGGCCGGAGAACCGGCGCTACCTGAGCGGGTTCACCGGCTCCTCAGGCTACCTCCTCATCTCCCAAGAGGAAGCCCTCTTGGCCACCGATTTCCGCTACTTCCAGCAGGTGCAGGAGCAAGCGCCAGCCTACACCCTGGCCAAGATGCAGGGCGGGACGGTGGAGAGCCTGGCATCTATCTTGCAACAGTATGTGGCAGAGGGCGCGCGCCTCGGGTTTGAGGCCGAGCACCTCACCGTCGCCCTGTACGAGAAGCTGCGGGGGGCCGTGGCCGCGGCCCAGTGGGTCCCGACCCAGGGGCTGGTGGAAAACCTGCGGGCGGTGAAGGAGCCAGGGGAGATCCAGGCCATCCGCAGGGCCGTGGCCCTGGCCGACGAAGTGTTGGAGGCCATCCTTCCCACCCTCAGGCCGGGGATGACGGAGAAGGAGGTCGCTTGGCGGCTGGAGTCCGCCATGCGGGAGCGGGGGGCCGAGAAGGTGTCCTTTGACCTCATCGTCGCCTCGGGCCCCAACGGGGCCAAGCCCCACGCCGTCACCTCCGACCGGCCCCTGGGCAAGGGCGAGCCCATCGTCATTGACATGGGCTGCGTGGTGGACGGCTATTGCTCGGACCTGACGCGGACCATCGTCCTGGGCGAACCCGATGGCCGCTTCCGGGACCTGTACGACCTGGTGTTGCGGGCCCAGCGGGCCGCCGAGGAGGGCATCCGCCCTGGCATGACCGGGCGCGAGGCCGATGCGCTGGCGCGGGAGGTCATAGACGCGGCGGGGTACAAGGAGGAGTTCGGCCACTCCCTGGGCCACGGGGTGGGACTGGAGGTCCACGAACTGCCCCGCCTGTCGGCCCTTGCGGAGGAGCCCCTGCAGGAGGGGATGGTCTTCACCGTGGAACCGGGGGTGTACATCCCCGGCTGGGGCGGCATCCGCATAGAGGACATGGCCGTCCTGCAGAGGGACGGGGTGGAGGTGCTGACGGCGTGCACCAAGGACCCTGTGGTGCCGGTCTAGGGCTGGCTCAGGTTATGGAAAGTCCGCTTGTCACCAAGCGCGATTTATGGTAAAATTGAGGCGGTGCCTTTGCAGGCGTTCCTGGCCGGGAACCCGGCTGTCCTTAAGGAAAGGAGAGGGACATGGGGCCAGTTGACCGCAAAACGCTTCTGTGGTTGGGGCTCGGCGCCCTCATCGGGTTGGCACTGGGCCTGGCGATCGGCTGGTGGTGGTGGCCCGTGCAGTGGGTCAACGCCTATCCGACGGACCTGGCCCCGGGCTACCAGGATGAATACGTGGCGATGGTGGCCGATTCCTACGCCCTCACCAGCGACGCCGAGGCCGCTCGCCGGCGCCTGGAGGGGTGGCCTGAGGCGCGCCTCAGGGAGGTCCTGGGGCGGCTCCACGCGAGCCACCAGGCCGCAGGCCGGTCCCTGGAAGCGCGGCGCATCCAGGAACTTTCTGCCGCCTTGAACGTGCCCCTGGCCCCCGTGAGCACGCCGACGCCCGCCCCCGCAAGAGGGGCAGGGGTGACGCTGGGGCGCGTCCTCTCCATCTGCGGCATCTTCCTGGCGGTGGTCCTGCTCCTGGGCGGCGCGGCCCTGGGGGTCTCCTACTGGCGCCGCAGGCAGGTGCCGGCCATCCTGCGCGGCAGGCGCGCCCCCCGGCCGGCCGAGGCATGGGAGGTCCCGCCGGAGCCCACCCCGCCAGTGGCCCGGGAGCAGCCCCAGCGGGTCTTCCTGACGACCTACACCCTGGGCGACGACGCCTACGATGAATCCTTCAGCATAGATTCCCCCACGGGGGAGTTCCTGGGCGAGTGCGGCGTCTCCATCTCCGAAGTCATCGGCACCGGGGCTCCCGACAAGGTCTGCGCCTTTGAGGTCTGGCTCTTTGATCGCAACGACATCAAGACGGTCACCAAGGTCCTGATGAGCGACCACGCCTACCACGACAGCGCCATCCGCGCCCGCCAGTCCACCAAGGGGGAGGTCATCCTGGCCGCGCCGGGCAAGGAGTTCACCCTGGAGACGGCATCGCTGCAGGTGCGGGTCCGGGTGCTGGAGATGGAGTACGGCGTGGACGACGCGCCGGCCGACTCCTTCTTCTCCAAACTGACCCTCCAGATGACGGCCCAGGTGAAAGCCGAGGAGTCCCTGGAGGAGCCCTCGGTCTGAGGGAGTGTCCTCACCCGACCGGGAAGACCCCACCCCGCCGGCCAGGAGGGGGTGGGGTCTTTTGTCGCCTGCGTGGGGCCTGGCGCGAGCGGGTTCCTACACCCGCTCCAAGGGGTCAAAGAGCTTCTGGTACTCCTCCTGGGCGTAGCGGTCGGTCATGCCAGCGATGTAATCGCAGACCACGCGGTGGAGGCTCTCGGAGCGGAGGCGGGCCTGGGTGGGCTCTGGCAACTGGCTGGGGTCCTCCACGTAGGCCCGGAAGAGGTCCGTGAGCAGGCGCTTGGCCTTGGCGGCCATGCGGTTCACCCGGTAGTGGCGGTAGACCCGGCGCATGAGGAAGTCCTTGAGTTCGCGGTTCCTTGCCTCCAGAACCGGGCTGAACCGGGCCACTGGTTCCGGGAGAGCGCGCACCTCCTCCGGGGAAGCGACGCCGTGCTCCTGGAGGCGGCGGGCGGTGGTCTCCACCGCGTCCGTCACTTCCAGGTGGATGAGGCGCCGCACCGCCTGCCGCCGGAGCAAGTCGCCTATCTCCCGCGGGGTCTCCTCCAGGCCCAGGGAGGCCAGGACCTCCCGCCAGAGGGCCAGGTCCTGCAGGTCACCGGGCCTGATGAGGCCGGCCCGGATGCCGTCGTCCAGGTCGTGGGAGTTGTAGGCGATCTCGTCGGCCAGGTTGACGATCTGCCCTTCCAGGGTGGGCTGGCGGTCGGGCTCGTAGCCGTTGAACTCTCCCTTGTCATACTCCGTCCTGTGCTTGACGATCCCCTCGCGGACCTCCCAGGTCAGGTTGAGGCCGTCGTACTCTTCGTGCACCTTCTCCAGCCTTTCCACGATGCGGAGGCTCTGGCGGTTGTGGTCAAACCCCCCGTGGCCTTCCATGAGTTCGTGCAGCGTCTCCTCGCCCGAATGTCCGAAAGGGGTGTGGCCCAGGTCGTGGGCCAGGCAGATGGCCTCCGTCAGGTCCTCGTTGGCCCCGAGAGCGCGGGCCAGGGTGCGGCCGATCTGGGCAACCTCCAGGGTGTGGGTCAGGCGGGTCCGGTAGTGGTCGCCCTCGGAGATGAGGAAGACCTGGGTCTTGTACTCCAGCCGGCGGAAGGCCGTGGTGTGCACGATGCGGTCGCGGTCCCGCTGGAAGGCGGTGCGGTAAGGATGCTCTTCCTCTGGGAAGGCTCGGCCGCGCGACTCGCGGCTCTTCATGGCGTGGGGCGCGAGGAGGAGAAACTCCATCTCCTCCATCTGCTCTCTGGTGCGGAACATCTCCCCCCTCCTCTCGGGTGGGCGAACGCAGCGCCTGGGCCATCCGCACGGTTTGGAACTACGGTGGGCTTGCCATCGGGATTATAAGATGGTATAATGCATTATAGAGATACGGCCCAGGGAGCGCAAACGGCCGGGTGAGAGGGAAGCACGCGTTCGGGGGCGCGAGGTGAATACTGCCCGCATCCTGGTCGTGGACGACAGCCGTCTGGCCCAGAAGATGATCCGGGACCGCCTGGAGAGCGCCGGCTACGCCGTCGTGACCGCCAGCAGCGGTGAGGAGGCCCTCGCCTGGCTCCAGCGGGAGGTCCCCGACCTGGTCATCTCCGATGTCGTCATGCCCGGGATAGACGGCTACGAACTGTGCCGCCGCATGCGCAAACAGCCCCGCCTGGCCAACGTCCCCGTCATCCTCCTCACGGCCCGCGGCGGCATCGCCGAGAAGGTGGCCGGCTTTGAGGCGGGCGCCGACGACTACCTGGTCAAGCCCTTTGACCCTGTGGAACTGGAACTGAGGGTCAAGGTCCTCCTCGCCCGCAGCCGTGCTGCAGCCGCCGGCGAACAGAAGCCCCGCGGCAAGGTTATCTCCGCCTTCAGCCTGAGGGGGGGTGTGGGCGTGAGCACGGTTGCCGTCAACCTGGCCTACGCCCTGGCGAAGGCCCAGGACCGCCCTGTGGCCCTGGCCGACCTGGCGCTGGAGTCCGGCCACGCCGCCCTGATGTTGGACCTCCGCCCTCGCCTCTCCTGGGCTGACCTGGCCCAGCAGGAGGCCGGCGGGTTAGATATTGAGATCGTCCAGCGGGCGATGGCCCGCCACGAGTCCGGCATCCACCTCCTGGCTGCACCGCCCTCCCCAGCCCTGGCCGAACTGGTCAACCCCCGGGCAGTGAGCACCATCCTGTCCATGCTGGTGGAACATTACGCCTACGTCGTCGTGGACACCGCATCCACCCTGAACGAGGTCACCCTTGCCGCCCTGGACCTTTCGGACAGCATCCTCCTGGTCCTTGCCCCGGAACTGGCCTCGCTGAAACTCGCCTCGGTGACCCTGGAGGTCTTTGACTCCCTGGGGTACCCCGCCAGCCGCACCCTGCTGGTGGTGAACTGGACCTTCCCCCAAGGGGGGCTGGGCCAGAAGCACATTGAGTCGGCCCTGCACAAGTCGGTGCAGGCAACCATCCCCTACGAGAAGTCAGCCGTGGTCCAGGCCATCAACCGGGGCATCCCTCTCCTCCAGTTCGCGCCGTCCTCCCCAGCGGCGGAGGCCCTTCTGGAACTGGCGAGGCAGATCGCCCCCGTCCCTGCCGCGACACCTCCGTCTCCGCCCGGTTCTCCTCGCCTCGGCCCGCTGGGCCGGCGCCTCTGAGGGCCCGTGCCTACGGCCCGAGGGCGCGCCCGTACCTGGCCGTTCCAGGCGGCACCTCCAGGCCCATGAGCGCGCCCACGAAGCCGGCGGCCTCTGCAGCCGACCAGGGGCCATCCACCACGCCTTGGCGCACGCCACGGCCTGCAGCGACCAACGCCCCTTCCTGCGGGGAGCCTTCGCTGGGCACGAAGGCCACCACCACCGCCGTTGCGGAGAGGTCCACCCCCTGGAGGAGTTTGCCGATCTCCCCATCTACCTGGCGCAGGACCTGCCTGACCGCCGCAGGGGCCTCCGGACCCAACCCCCCTGCGATCTGCTGGGCCTCCTGAAGGGGCGTCCACCGGACCCACAGCGCCACGAGGTCCCCCTGGCCGTAGAGGGCCGCCACGATGCGGCGCAGCCCGCTCCCGTGGCGCAGGGCCATCTCCAGCACCTGGCCGCCCGAGAGCCAGCCTTCCCGCCAGGCTTCCAGGTCCGGCGGCGGAGGGAGCGGCCCGACATCCGACACCAGACGCTCCCGGAGGCTCTCCGGCTGGACCTCCAGATGGTACGCCGGGCTCCGGTAGAGGGAGATGCGGACGTCCGCGCCTTGCTGCATCCCGAGGACCCGGAAGGCGGCCGCACTGCCCTGGTCCGGGAACACCCACCCCTCGGCCCACTCGTCAGTGCGGAAGAGGACGGCCCCTGCGCTTGCGTCCCGGTCGCCGTCCAGGAGGAGGTGGTCGTAGAGGGTCACGCCGTCGTTGCGGCGGTCCAGCGCGACGAGGTGGAGTTCCCTCGCCATACCCCCTGCGGAGAGGTTGACCGTCCCCTGGAGCGGCTCGCTGTAGGAGAAAGGGAGGCCCTGCCAGCCCTGGGCCGGCGTCAGCCGGACCTCCTCCCGGCTGGCGGGGAGGTCTTGCACCCATCCTTCCACCCGGGCCGAGGCCACCCGGCCGCAGGCGGAAGGCGGGGCCGCCGGCCACAGGACGAGCCCCACCGGCCGCCCGGCCGCTTCGGCCTTCTGCCACAGGGGGGAAGAGGAGGCGCCCGCCCGCGCCCAGGCGACGCAGGCCGCGGGGCCGGAGGCGGCCTGGAAGTCCGCCCAGTCCGGGGGCGGGGGCCCGGCCGCCCCAGTGCTCAGGGCCCACTCGGCCCAGCCCTGCGCCGTGGGCTCAGGCAAGCGCAAGGGCGATATGTAGGCGCCCAAGGCGGCCAGGCGGGCCAGGTGGTGGAACGTGCCCTCGGCCAGAGCGTGCTCGGCCTGGTCCCGGCCCACACCGGGCAGGACCAGGACGAGGACCTCCGGCCTCGTCCCTTCCGAGGGAGGCTGCGGTTCCAGGGACAAGGCGGTCTGCAGAGGCAGGGGAGGACGGTCTGCTGGCACCGGGGCATGGGGCGCGGGGACGCCCAGCAGCACGGCCAAGGCCAGGGCCAGGAGCGCCCCGGCTGCCGAGAGGGCGTCCGCACGCGTGCGCAGAAAGCACAGGAACGTTCCAGATCTCATGGGAGGGGACGTGTGGCTCCTCTTCCCCGGGCTTGGGATGGGGGGAGTATAGCACAGGCCAGGGGAGAGGGCAATCGGCGTTTGCTCAGGTGGCCAGAGATTGCAGGGCCAGGCGGAGGCGCTCGGCCACGTCCAAGACGTCTGGGGGGACGGTCTGGAGGGCCCGCTGGGCCTCCACCACGCTGTAGCCTAGGCTGACGAGGGCTGCCAGGGCCTCGGCGTCGGCGCGGGCCAGTTCTGGGGAGATCGCCGGCACCCCGGCGGCGCGGGCTACCTTGTCCCGCAGTTCCAGGATGACCTTGTGGGCCGTCTTGGCCCCCACGCCGGGCACTCCGGAGAGGACTTCCACCTGCTCGTGGGCGATGGCGCGGGAGAGTTCCTCCACGGAGAGGTGGGAGAGGAGGGCCAGCGCCACTTTCGGCCCGACGCCGGAGACGCCCAGGAGGGCCTCAAACAGGGCCAGTTCTCCCTCCGTGAGGAAGCCGTAGAGGGACAGTTCGTTCTCCCGCACGTGGAGGTGGGTGTGGAGTTCCACCGGGGAGCCGGGCTCGCCCAGGAGGGAAAGCGAGGAGGCAGGCACGGAGACCCGGAACCCCAGGCCCCCGACCTCCACCACCACCCACCCGGCTCGCTTTTCCGCCAGGATGCCCCTCAGATAGGCCAGCATCGCTCCCTCGCCGATCCCCCTCAGCCGCCCTTCTCCTGAACCGGCGACCGGGCCGTGGGCACGAACTTGTACCCCGCGCCCCGCACGGTCTGGATGTAGCGAGGGCAGGAGGGGTCTGCCTCAACCTTCTCCCGGAGGCGGCGGATGCTCACCTCCACGAGGTTTCCGCTGCCCACGAAATCGTACCCCCACACCTCGCGGAACAGGTCGCCTTTGGAGATGGTCTGGCCCGGGTGCGACATCAGGTAGCGGAGCAGTTCCGTCTCAATGGGGGTGAGGCGGACGACCTTTCCCCTCACGGTGGCCTGGTGCGCGGCGGGGTCCAGCACGAAGTCGCCTTGGACCACGATGGGCTCGCGAAGTGGCTCCTCTGCCCACCGCATGCGCCGTAGGATGGCCTCCAGCCGAGCCCGGAGTTCCTTGTAGGTGAAGGGCTTGGTGATGTAATCGTCCGCCCCCAGGGCGAAGCCGTGCACGATGTTATCGGTGTTCCCCAGCGCGGTGAGGATGATGATGGGGATGTTGGACCGCTCCCGGATCCAGCGCGTGACCTCAAAGCCGTCGCGGTGGGGCATCATCACGTCCAGGATGGCCAGATCTACTCGCTCGCGCTGCAGGATGTCCAGCGCCTCCTGGCCATCCTGGGCCTCCAGGACCTGGAAGCCTTCGGCTGTGAGGAGGGAGGCGATGAGGTTGCGGAGCGGGGCCTCATCCTCCGCGATCAGGATCCGTGAGGGCTTGGAGGGCATGGCCAGGTCTCCTTGCATCCACCATGCCAGCCTGCCACCGAACGCAGGGCTGCGCTGCCCTGGCAGCACTGTGGTCACAGCCTCAAGCCGCTTGCCCGCGGCGGAACTCTCACCTCTGGGCCAGCAGGGCAACCATCCTGGCTGAATGCAGGTGGCAGATGGCCACGGCCAGGGCATCGGCCACATCGTCCGGTTTGGGCGTTTCGGGCAGGCCCAGGAGCACGCGCACCATCTCCTGCACCTGCTCCTTGGGGGCTTTTCCGTACCCCGCCACAGCCTGTTTCACCTGAAGGGGGGTGTACTCAAAGACGGGCACTCCGGCATGGGCCGCCGCCAAGAGCACCACCCCACGGGCCTGCCCCACGGCAAGGGCCGTTCGGGCGTTGCGGCTGAAGAAGAGTTCCTCGGCTGCCAGCGCCTCGGGCGCGATCTCCGCCATCAGGTCGCGGAGGGCCTGGTAGATCTCCTGCAGGCGCTCGGGAAGGCTGGTGCCCGTGGACGTGGTCACCAGGCCGTAGGTCACGGCCCGCAGGGAGGGTCCCTCCCCCTCCACCACTCCGTAGCCCACCCGGGCCGTCCCCGGGTCCACGCCCAGGACCCTCATGGCACGCCCCTCACCGGGGTGCCCCACCGCGCTGGATCGCCCACGCCTGCCCTCAGGCCTCCACCTCCACCTGGGCCAGGACCTCGTCCGTCAGGTTCAGGTTGCTGTAGACGCGCTGCACGTCGTCCAGTTCTTCCAGGGCCTCCATCAAGTGCATGTTCTGGAGCGTCTCTTTGGGGCCGAGGGTGATCAGCGTCTTGGGGACCTTGGCCAGTTCCGCGGTCTCAAACTCAATGCCGCGGGCGGCCATGAAGTCCCGCACCCACTGGAAGTCTTCGGGCAGGGTGTAGATCTCCACCAGGTTGTCGCTGATCTCCACGTCGTCCGCGCCGGCCTCAATGGCCAGTTCCAGGATTTTGTCCGGGTCCTGGTCGTTCAGGACGATGGTGAGGTAGCCCTTGGTCTCAAACTGCCAGGCCACGCACCCGGACTCCCCCAGGCTGCCGCCGGCGCGGGTGAAGGCGCGGCGCACCTCTGCCACAGTGCGGTTGCGGTTGTCGGTGAGGGTCTCCACCAGCATGGCCACGCCGTGGGGTCCGTACCCCTCAAAGACGATCTCCTCCAGGGCGACGCCCTTCTCCAGGCCCGCGCCGCGCCGGATGGCCCGCTCTATGTTCTCTTTGGGCATGTTGGCGGCCCGGGCCTTCTCCACCGCCAGGCGCAGCCGGAAGTTGGCCTCTGGGTCGGGCCCCTCGCGGGCCGCGATCTCAATTTCCCGGCCCAGTTTGGTGAAGAGTTTGCCCCTCTTGGCGTCTTCCGCCGCTTTCTTCCGCTTGATGGTTGACCATTTGGAGTGACCGGACATCCCAAGCCCCCTCGTCACAGATCGCCAGAGCGGCCTCTGCTCCAGCCTTTCTGGGTGGAAATGGACAACCCCGATCCCCCGAGCGATGCATCCAGGGGATGAGGACCTTTCCGTCCCACCTTATTATACCACCGGAGGCCAATTCGCGCTACCGCGGGCCCCCTGAGGCCCCCAGGGCGGGCACGAGGCCTGCCCCTACGGGCAAGGTCTGTTCAATCCGTTCCCGAAATCCGTTGACAGCCCCCAGGGCAGGCACGAGGCCTGCCCCTACGGGGCGCGGCAGCGCGGTTGACGGGGAGCCTCCCTTCCGCTACAATCCCCCAGGAAGGGGGAAGGTGGATGGATAGAGCCACTGTGCGACGGCTGCTGGAGGCCGGGGATATGGAGGGGCTGGAGAGGCTGGCCCGGGTGCACCGCCGGACCCTGAGCCTGCTCCTCGGCCTCACCTACAGCCCCGACGAGACGGTGGCCTGGCGCGCCGTGGAAGGGCTGGGGGTGGCGGCTGCAGCCGTGGCCGAGGAGGACCCGGAGTTCGTGCGCGGCATCCTGCGGCGGCTCTTGTGGTCCCTCAACGACGAGTCCGGGGGCATCGGCTGGAAGTCGCCCCAGGCCCTGGGGGCCATCGTCGCTGCCCGGTTGGACCTCTTCCGGGACTTCGTGCCCCTCGTCCTCTCCCTGTTTGAGTTGGAGGAAGAGGCCTTCCGCCCCGGGACCCTCTGGGCCGTGGGCCAGGTCGCCTTGCGGGACGCGGCCTCGGTCCAGGGGGCCGCGCCGTGGGTCCTGGCCTGCCTGGACCACCCTGACCCCGCGACGCGTGGCCACGCCTGCTGGTGCGCGGGGTGCCTGGGCCTGGCCGAGGCACGGCCGCGCCTCGCAGCGCTTGCAGAGGACCCGGCGGAGGTCGCCTTTTTCGCCCAGGGGGCCCTGCACCGGCGCACCGTGGGCGCGCTGGCACGGGAAGCCCTGGCCCGCCTGGAAGAAGAGCGCACTGGCATCCCCAAAACCCCGAAAGGAGGCAACGCATGAGGGTCTTCATCTCCGCCGACATGGAGGGCATCTCCGGCATCGTGGCAGGCCAGCAGACCGGGCCCGAAGGGCAGGAGTACGAACGGGCCCGCCGGCTGATGACCGGTGAGGTCAACGCGGCCATTGAGGGGGCCCTGGCAGCCGGCGCCACCGACATCCTGGTGAACGATGCCCACGGGTCCATGCGCAACATCCTTCTTGAGGACCTGCACCCCGCGGCGCGCCTCATCAGCGGCTGGCCCAAACCCCTGAGCATGATGCAGGGGATTGACGAGGGGGTTGACGCCGCCTTCTTCGTGGGCTACCACGCCCAGGCTGGCACCCTCCACAGCACGCTGGACCACACCTACGCGGGCATCGTCTACCAGGTCTGCCTCAACGGGCGGCCCATGGGCGAGACGGGCCTGAACGCCGCCCTGGCTGGCTACTTCGGCGTGCCGGTGGTGCTCCTCACGGGCGACAAGCAGGTGGTGGAGGAAGGCCAGGCGCTCCTGGGCCCGGGCCTGCAGGGCGTGGCGGTGAAGGAGAGTTACGGCCGCGTCGCCGCCAAGTGCCTGCCACCCTCTGTGGCCCGCGAGCGCATCCGCGCTGCGGCGGAAGAAGCGCTCCGCACCCCGGCCGCGCCCTTCCGCATCGCTCCCCCCATCACCCTGACGGTGGACTTCACCTCCAGCGCCCATGCGGACATGGCGGAACTCGTCCCCGGCGTCCACAGGGAGGGCGGCCGACGCATCGCCTACACCCACGAGGACTACCTGACCCTGTACAAAGTGTGGCGGGCTCTGCTCGCCCTGGCTCATGCCGCATAGAGGGGGAGACCAGCCCCTGCGAGGGAAAGGGTGGGGGTAGGTCGCCCCCCACCCTTCCCTCTGCACACGGGAAAGGCTGACCTGTGAAGAGAAAGCCCTGGTGCTTGACAAGGCGTGCCCCCTCTGGTATACTTCGTATTGCAAAATTCTCAATCGGCTAAAGGCTGCCCCGCCGGCCCTGGCACGACGAGAGGAGCCCGGATGAACCCCGACCCTTCCGCCGAGTTGGACGAGATCCAGCGGCTGTTCATGGAACTGGCGTGGTACGAGAGGCGGCACTTCGCCCACGACCTGGCCGAACTGGGGCTCACCATGCCCCAGTTCGTCACTCTGAACGTGTTGCACGCCTCCGGGAGCCACTGCCCCATGGGCGCGCTGGCGGAGATGGTGGACCAGTGCTCGGCGACCATGACCGGCATCGTGGACCGCCTGGTGCGCCTGGGCCTGGTGGAGCGCCGGCGGTCGGAAACCGACCGCCGGTCGGTGCTGGTCGGCCTGACCCCCGCGGGGGAAGCCCTCCTGAGCCGGGCGCATGAGCAGCGCCGGGAACGGATGCGCAGGATCCTCGCCCATTTCGCCCCGGAGGAACGAGAAACCATCATCCACCTCCTGCAGAAGTACCTCCAGGTCCTGTGCCAGGAGGAGCAAGAGGCGGGCCTCGTCCCGGACACCCCCTGCGGGGAGCGGAGAAGCCAGGAGGTCTGAGGGATGAAGGGCTTCCAGAGCCACGCGGCGCCTCCTTCTCCCTCACCTGGAGGCGGGAAAGTCTCCCTCGTCTCCGCCGTCGCCTGCCCGGACTACGACCTGGACCGGGTGCGGGAGGCCCTGCGCGCGGTCCTGGAACCCCTGGGCGGGATGGAGCGCTTCGTCCGGCCGGGGCAGCGGGTCCTCATCAAGCCCAACCTCCTCTCGGCCCGCCCCCCCGAGGATGCCGTGACCACGCACCCGGCCCTGGTGCAGGCCGTGTCTGAAGCCGTGCTCCAGGCTGGAGGAGAACCCCTCATCGGCGATGCCCCGGGCGCCGTCAACACCCGCGCCCGCCTGGAGAAGGTCTACACCACGAGCGGCATGGCCCAGGTGGCCCAATCCCTGGGCCTCCCCCTCAACTACGACATGAGCACGGTGGAATGGACCTTTCCCGAGGGCCGCTGGCTGCGGCGGGTCCCGGTCTGGCGCGCCGCGGCCGAGGCCGAGGTCCTCATCAACCTGCCCAAACTGAAGACCCACAACCTGGTAGGCCTGACCGGGGCCGTCAAGAACTGCTTCGGCCTGATCCCCAGTCCCCACAAGACCTACCTCCACATGCGCTGGCCTCGCCCAGACCAGTTCTCCGAGATGCTCCTGGACCTCTACCTCCGGGCCAGGCCCGCGCTGCACATCCTGGATGCGGTCGTGGCCATGGAGGGGGACGGTCCGTCCGCTGGCGACCCCCGGCCCGTGGGCGCGCTCCTGGCCAGCACCGACGGCCTGGCCTGCGATGTGGCCATGGCGGCGCTGGTGGGACACCCCCCGCACCGGGTCACGACCACGGCTGCGGCCATCCGCCGGGGGCTGACGGAGGGCCGGGTGGAGGCCCTCCGCTGGGCCGGCACACCCCTTGCGGACCTCCGGGTGCAGAAGTTCCGGCCTTCGGTGGTGTGGCTCACCAACAGCCCGGTGGCCCTCTGGGTCCTGGGCCAGGCCGGCCGCTTCACGGCGGCCCGCCCCGAGATGACGGAAGCCTGCATCGGCTGCGGCCTCTGCGCCGACAACTGCCCGGCAAAGGCCATCGCCATCTCCAACGGCCGGGCCCAGGTGGACCTGGGCAAGTGCATCCACTGCTTCTGCTGCCACGAACTGTGCCCCCAGCAGGCTGTGGAGGTCCACCGCCCTCGCCTGGGAGATTGGATCGTGCGGCTCTTTTCCCGCTAGAAAGGGGGCTCCCCCATGAAGAGGCCCGCGGGCAAGGTCCAGCGGAGGAGGACGCTCTCAGAGGTGGCCTGGACCACCTTTCAGACGGCCAGGGGGTGGATGGGCATCGCCGCCTCGCCAGCGGGGCTGGTGCGGGTGGTGCTGCCCCAGGCCGCGGAGGCCCAGGTAGCCGAGGAACTGCAGGCCGAGTTCGGCCCGCCCACGCCCGAAGAGGCCCTGCCCTCTGCCTTGCGGGACCTCCGGGCGCGCCTCATCGCCTATTTCCAGGGCCAGGCAGTGGCCTTTGACGACCCCCTGGACCCTTCCCTGGGGACGCCCTTCTACCGCCGCGTGTGGGAGGAACTGCGGACCGTGCCGCGCGGGCGAGTGGTGACTTATGCCGAACTGGCCCGCCGGGCGGGAAAACCGCGGGCGGCCCGGGCTGTGGGCCAGGCCATGGCCCGCAACCCCTGCCCAGTGGTGGTGCCCTGCCACCGGGTGGTCGGCTCGGATGGCAGCCTGGTGGGGTACGGGGGCGGCATAGACCTGAAGGCCCACATGCTGGGCCTGGAGGGCGTGCTGCTGCCCCTGTAGAGATGCGGTGAGAAAGCGGTTCGTGCCGCGGCAGGGGCGGAGAGGTCCTCTGCGCCCTCACAGCGCTAGGATATCCGCCCGATCACGATGTGGTGGCCTGCTTCGCCGACACTTTGTCCAATCCCCCTCTTTCTGCTATACTTCCGGCCATGAACGTGGCCATCGTGCACGACTGGCTCAACCAGAAAGGGGGCGCGGAACGGGTCCTGGAGGCGCTGAAGGAGGTGTTCCCCGAGGCGCCGGTCTTCACGTCCATCTACTGGGCCGAAGGGATGCCCGCCGCTTACCGCAAGTGGCGCATCGTGACCTCCTTCCTGGACCGCCTGCCGGGCATCTACCGCCACCACCAGCCCTTCCTCCCCCTCTACCCCTTGGCCTTTGAGTCCTTTGACCTCTCCGGGTTTGACGTGGTCATCTCCAACAAGAGCGGCTTCTGCCACGGAGTGCTCACCCCCCCGGAGACGTTGCACATCTGCTACTGCCTCTCGCCCACGCGGTACCTTTGGGACTACCGCCGCTACGCCGAGCGGGAGCATCTGGGGCAGGTCGCCTCGGCCCTCTTGGCCCCGGTGCTC
>DAOTYM010000350.1:0-6048 GCA_034434775.1 Anaerolineae bacterium
GACCCCCTCCTGGTGGCCTCCATCTGGGCCTTCCGCGTGAGCCCCCGGAAGTTCTTTGACTGGATGCGTCCCCTCGCCAGGACGCTCCTTCAGGCGAGGCCCAACCCAGCCCATGAGGCGCTGGCCCATCTGGAAGAGGCCGGGCTTCTGCGCGCCGTGATCACCCAGAACATTGATGGCCTCCACCAGAAGGCCGGCTCGCGGACGGTGCTGGAACTGCACGGCCACATCCGCACGGCCACCTGCACCCGCTGCTACCGCACCTACCCGTCCGAAGCCTTCATCCCGGCCTACCTGGAGACAGGGGAGGTTCCCCGCTGCGGATGCGGGGGCATCCTCAAGCCCGATGTCATCCTCCTGGGCGAGGACCTGCCCCGAGGGACCTACCTCCAGGCGGTCCAGGAGGCCCGCGCCTGCGACCTCATGCTGGTGGCTGGCACCTCCCTGGAGGTGGCGCCGGCCAGCGAACTCCCCTTCATCGCCCAACGCCGCGGCGTCCCCGTCATCGTGGTCAACCTGGAGCCCACCCCCCTGGACCCCCTGGCCGCCGTGGTCCTCCATGCCGACGTCGCCCTGATCCTCCCCATCCTGGCCGCGCTGGCCCTTGCCCCCCAAGAGCCCTCTGGGGAGCCCGAAGCGGAATGAGTGGAGGGTGGCCTGCAGGTGAAGGGCATGGGCACGGCACGCCGTGCCCCTACACCATCCCCTAGGGCAAGCCAGCCCCCTCCCGCCCTTTGACCAACCCGCCGTTCCAGGCTATACTCCGGCCTGGAGGGGCGAGGTGAAGGTCTACCTGTCCTTCGTGGGGTGCAAACTGAACCTGGCGGAGATGGAGGCCCTCGGGCGGGACCTCCAGGCCCTCGGTGCGAGCCTGGTGGACACCCCCGAGGAGGCCGACCTCTGCATCTTCAACTCCTGCACCGTGACAGCCACGGCTGCCGGGAAGTCCCGGCGGCACGTGCGCCAACTGGTGCGGCGGGCCCCGCGCGCCCAGATCGTGGTCACCGGGTGCCATGCCACCCAGGCCCCGGAGGACCTGACGGCCCTCTCGCCGCGGGTTCTCGCCGTGGGCAACCCCCACAAGGAGGAGATCCTGGCCTACGTCCGCGCCCGGATGGGGGCGATCCAAGCGGCCCGCGTGGAGCGGCGGCGCGGCCTCCGCACGCGGGCCTTCGTCAAGGTGCAGGATGGCTGCGACAACCGCTGTACCTACTGCGTGGTGCGCATCGCCCGGGGGCCCCAGCGCAGCCGCCCTCTGGAAGCCGTGCTGCAGGAGGTGCGCGAGCGCGTGGCCGAGGGGTATCTGGAGGTGGTCCTCACGGGGGTGCACGTGGGAGCCTACGGCCAGGACCTGGGGACCGACCTCGCGGCCCTCATCCGGCGCATCCTGGCGGAAACGGAGGTGCGCCGGCTGCGCCTCTCGTCCATTGAGCCCCACGACCTGCGGCCGGAGTTCCTCTCCCTGTGGGAGGACCCGCGCCTCTGCCCACACCTGCACCTTCCCCTCCAGAGCGGGAGCGACGCGGTCCTGCGCCGGATGGGCCGGCGCTACACGGCGGACCAGTTCGCGGCCTGGGTGGAGGCGGCCCGGGCCGCCATCCCCGACCTGGCCGTGACCACCGACGTCATCGTGGGCTTCCCCGGCGAGACGGAGGAAGAGTTTGCCGAGACGCTGGCCTTTGTGGAGGCCATCGGGTTTGCCCGGGTGCACATCTTCCCCTTCTCGGCCAGGCCGGGCACCCCGGCCGCGGCCATGCCGGGCCGGGTCCCGCCCCCGGTGGTGCGGGAGCGGTGCGGCGCGCTCCAGGAAGTGGCCGCGGCGGGAGCGCGGCGCTTCGCCCGGGCATTCCTGGACCGGACAATGGAGGTCCTCTTTGAACAGCGGAGGGCAGGAGCCCAGGGAAGCCCTCCCCTGTGGACCGGCCTCACGGGGAACTACCTGCGGGTGGGAGTGGCCAGCGGGGAGGACCTGCACAACCAGATCCTCCCCGTGCTTCTGCGGGAGGCCACGGCGGACAACCTCCTCCTGGGGGAGGTGGAGGGGCCGGCCATCCCAGAGGCGTGAGCCGGGACCATCCCCGACGTGAGAGAGGCGATGGCAACTCCGGTGCCTTTCGTGCGGGAGGCCCTGCTGCAGGAGCGGGTGGGCGACAGGGTCCGCTGTCTCACCTGCGAGCGGCGCTGCCTGCTGGCGGAGGGGCAGCGGGGCTGGTGCCGCACCCGGGAAGCCCGCGGCGGCCGCCTCGTCACGCTGACCTACGGGCTGGTCTCCTCCCTCTCCGCCAACCCCATTGAGAAGAAGCCCCTGTACCACTTCCACCCCGGGTCGGTGGCCCTGACGGTGGGCTCGTATTCCTGCAACTTCGCCTGCCCCTGGTGCCAGAACTGGGAGATCAGCAAGCGGATGCGCGAGGTGGGGAGGTACCTCGGGCCAGAGGCCTTCGTACGCATGGCCCTGGAGTGGGGCTGCCAGGGGACCTCCGTGAGCCTGAACGAGCCCACCCTCTCCTTGGAATGGGCCCTGGACCTCTTCTCGCTGGCGCGGGAGGCTGGGCTCTACAATACCTTCGTCACCAACGGCTACATGACGGCGGAGGCCCTGGAGCGGCTTGTGGCCCACGGCCTGGACGCCATGAACGTGGACGTCAAGGGGGATGCGGAGGCGGTGCGGCAGCACTGCGGGGCCGACGTGGAGGTGGTCTGGAGGAACTGCCGCCTCGCCCGCGCCGCTGGCGTCTGGGTGGAGGTGACGACCTTGGTCATCCCCGGCGTGAACGACGCCGAGCCGACCCTGCGGGGGATCGCCCGGCGCATCGCCCAGGACCTCGGTCCGGAGACGCCCTGGCACGTGAACCGGTACTACCCCGCCTACCAGTTCCACGCCGGGCCGACACCGCTCCGGACGTTGGAAGAGGCGTGGCGGTGGGGCCGGGAGGAGGGGCTGCACTACGTCTACGTGGGGAACGCGGGCGTGCACAGGGCCATGCACACCTGGTGCCCTCAGTGCGGGGCGCTGCTGGTGGAGCGGCGTGTGTTGGGGGTACGGCGCTCCTTCCTGGTGGAGGGGCGGTGCCCCGCTTGCGGGCACCCGGTGCCCCTCATCGGGCGCGTCTACGCGGAAAGCCAGGGCTGACCCCGGCCCCCGCGCGGCAAGCCCCCTCGTGTTGACGGCCAGCGGTCCCCTTGCTACAATGAAAAGCGGAAGTGCCGCATGCGGAGGTGGGACATGCCCATCTACGAATACCGCTGTGCACGGTGCCATGCGGTGTTCCAGCGCCTGTTCCGCTCCCTGAAGGAGGTGGAAGGCGCGGACATCCGGTGCCCGGTGTGCGGCGCGGAGGAGGTGGACCGGCTGTTCTCCGCGCCGGCCGTCCACGTGGCCGGCGCGACCCCGGCGCCGGAGGAGCCCAAGGAAGAGCCCCGCATCAAGCAGGTCTTCGGCCGCAAGGAACTGCAGGAGGCCCTGAAGTCGCGGCCCTACTGACGGGACGGGAGGCGAGCATCCCCCTAGGGCGCGCTCGCCGGTTCCTCAAACACCTGCGCCGTGAAGACGTAGAAGCGTGCCTCGGGGTCGCGCCAGGCCTCGGGGGGCAGGCCGGCCTTCTGCGCCAGGTGGCTCAGCATCGTCTCCCGGTCCCAGCCCTCCTCCAGGGCCACCTGGGGCAGGTACACCGCCTGGTGCGAACCGTGGACGAGGACCACCCCGTGGAGCCCCACCTGGATGGCCTCGGGGCCGGCCACCTCTTCCAGAGGGGAGAGGACGGAGATCTCTATCCGCAGGTCCGGGAGTTCGTTGGACGTGACCGGCGGGAACCGCGGGTCTTCCGTGGCGGCGGCGATGGCCATGCGCTGCACCGTCCGGATGAGGGGGCCCTGGCCGCTCAGGTTGCCGATGCAGCCCCGCAGTTCGCCCCGCTTCTTCAGGGTCACGAAGGCCCCGCTGGACTGGTAGAGGGCGGGCGAGGGGTCCACCTCCAGCGGGGGGAGCCCGATGCCCAGGGTCCACTCCAACGTCTCCCGGGCCACCTGCAGGAGGCGCGCCTGTTCCGCCGGGTCCAGCGCCCGTGTCTCGGCCTCGGCCTCCAGCCGGCAGGGCGCGGGCGGGGCCTCCCAGGAGGCTGGCCCTTCCCCCGCCCTCCAGATGGCGAAGGCTGCATACCCCACCACCTGGTCCCTCTCCCCGAAGAGGGTGTCGCCGGAGTTGGCGTAGAGGAGCAGGTGCGCCCTTTCCGCCCCCAGGGCCCTGGCGGCCGCCAGCGCGGTGAGGACCGCCCCCCGTCCGCACAGGGTGCAGGCCAGCCCCTCGTGCCCCGCCTCCATCTGGCGGGCATCCGTCTCCCAGACCTCTTGCCCGTCCAGCGAGGCGATGGCCTCCACCGTCCGGCCGTCCACCTGGCAGGCCTCTCCGTAGGGCGGGTAGTGGCTGAGGTCCGTCGTCGCCACCAGGAGCACGCGGCGCTGCGCCAGGACCTTGGCCAGGGCCTGCCCCAGTTCTTGGGCTTTCGCCCACGTCACGTCGCCGACGATGAGGGGCACGATGGGGGTCCCTGGCGCGATCACTTGGAGGAAGGGGAGTTGGACCTCAATGGAATGCTCCTGGCGGTGCATCGCGGGGTCCGAGGCGAGGCCTGGGAGGGCGGCGAGGACCTCGCTGGCCAGGTCCTGGGCCACCGGGACCTCCCCCAAGGGGGTGGCGAAGGCCCCGGCGGGGTAGAGGGCTCCCGTATCTAGGGTGGGCAGGGTGTGGTTGGCCCCGAGGAGGACGACCGCCTCGTAGGGGTGGCCGGCGGCCTCGGCGTAGGCCCGCGCCGCCACCGCGCCGGAATAGGGGTACCCGGCGTGGGGCACGATGAGGGCCAGGGGAGGGTGGGAGGCCGACGGCACAGCCTGGCGCGCCTGACGGAGCAGGGCCTGGACCACTTGCTCCAGGGCCTCGGGCTTTTGGGGGTAGAACTGGCCGGCCACGGCCGGCGGACGCACTGGCCCGCCGGTCCCGCCGCCGGGCGTCGGCGCGGCGGAGGTGGGAGAGAGCTCAGGCGTGGGAGAGGTGGGGGGCGTGGCCTGGGTGCAGCCGGCCAGCACGAGGGCCAGGGCCATCCAGAGCCAGCACCATCGGTATCCTTTGCGTCCCATCGCCTTCCCCTCGCCAGAGGTGGGGTGTCCCTCTGGGGAAATTGTACGGCAACCGACGGGGAGTTGTCAAAAGGGGTGCAAGGAGGGGCATTGGGGCCGGTTGGACAGGAGCGGCCTTCTGGGGTACAATAGGGCCGGGCCCCTTTCCAGGGGAGGCCCACGGGACCTCACATGGCGAGGGATGGTCCGATGTCCTCTCGTGAAGAAGCCTTGCAGCAAATCGTCCGGGAGATCAGCCAGTGCCGGGCCTGCAGCCTGGCCTACGGCAGGACGCACACCGTGCCAGGCGAGGGCCCTGCCGATGCCCGCCTCATGTTCATCGGCGAAGGCCCCGGCTTCCACGAAGACCGCCAGGGCCGGCCCTTCGTCGGCGCGGCCGGCAAACTGCTGGAGGAGCTCCTCGCCTCCATCGGCCTGAAGCGCGAGGAGGTCTACATCACCAACGTCATCAAGTGCCGGCCGCCAGGCAACCGCGACCCCTATCCCGAGGAACTGGAAGCCTGCCGGCCCTTCCTGGACCGCCAGATTGAGATCATCCGCCCGCGGGTCATCGTCACGCTGGGGCGGTTCTCCATGGCCCGCTACTTCCCTGAGGCGAGCATCACCCGCGTCCACGGCCAGGCCAAACGCTTCGGGAGCACGTGGGTGATCCCTGTCTTCCACCCCGCTGCCGCGCTGCACCAGCCCCGCTACCGCCCGGCCCTGGATGAGGATTTCCAGAGGATCGCCGAACTGCTGGAGAAAGCCGCGGACCTGGCTGAGGAGCCTCCTCCCGTGGAAGGGCGCCCGCAGCAACTGAGCCTCTTCTGAAGGGGCTCCCCTGTTCGCGCATCTGGCAGAGCCTGGGATGTGAGGGAAGGGCACGCCCGCAAGGGTGCCACTTCGGGAGGTCCTATGGGCCGAAAGGTGGCGTTG
>DAOTYM010000351.1:0-8141 GCA_034434775.1 Anaerolineae bacterium
TCCTTGGATTGGATGATGGCCGGGCAGCCCAGCCGGAAGCACAGCCCACAGGCCACGCACTGGTCGGCCTCCACCACGTAGGTCCCCTTGGCCCCTGGCCCGACGAAGAAACACGGCCCGTCCACGATGACCACCGAGGGACCGTCGTAGGCCAGGGCCTCCTTCAGCGCCTTCTGCACGGCCTTGACGTCAAAGGCGTTCACCTTGTGCACATCCTGGACGCCGCAGGCCCGCACCACGGCCTCAATATCCACCTTGGGGGCTGGCTGGCCGCCCAGTTTGAACCCCACTCCAGGGTGGTCCTGGTGGCCGGTCATGGCCGTGGTGTGGTTGTCCAGGATGACCACCGTGCTCTTGCCCCCGTTGTGGACGATGTTCAGGAGGGGCGGGATGCCGGCGTGGAAGAAGGTGGAGTCGCCGATGACGGCCAGGAAGGGGTCGGGGATGCCGGCCACGTCAAAGCCGTGGGCCACGCCAACGCTTGCGCCCATGGCCCCCATGGTATCCGTGGCGTTGAAGGGAGGCAGGGCCCCCAGGTTGTAGCAACCGATGTCCCCCGCCACCACAACCTCCTTCATCCGGCTCAGGAGGTAGAAGGTGGTGCGGTGGGGGCAGCCCGGGCACAGGATGGGCGAGCGGGCCGGCAGGTCCTTCGGGGCCACATCGCGAGCCCCGCGGACCGCTTCCTTCGGCAGGAGGCCGGCCTCGGCTGCACACCGCTCAATGACCGCGGTGGTCAGTTCCCCCACGGCCGGGAAGATGTCCTTCCCCCGGCAGGGGATGCCCATGGCCTTGATCTGCTCCTCCAGGAAGGGGTCCAGTTCCTCAATGACCACCACCTGCTCCACTCCAGAGGCCAGTTCCCGCAGGAGGGCCTTGGGCAGCGGATAGGTCATGCCCAGTTTGAGGAACGTGGCATGGGGGAAGATCTCCCGGGCGTAGTGGTAGACCGGGCCGCTGGCCACGATGCCCAGCCGCCTATCCCCCCACTCCAGCCGGTTGATGGGAATGGTGCTGGAGACTTCCTCCAACTGCTTCAGGCGGGCCTCCACCACGGGGTGCCGGTCCCGCGCCCAGATGGCCGTGCAGACCAGTTTCCGGGGGTTCCGCTCCAGGGGCGGCGTGGGGCTCTCGTCGTCGGCGTGCCTCTCGCCCAGTTCCACGGGCGAGGCAGAGTGGGAGACCCGCATCACCGTCCGCAAGAGGACCGGCGTATCCCACTGCTCCGAGAGGTCCAGGGCGATGCCCACGAAGTCCTTGGCCTCCTGGCTGTCGGAAGGCTCCACCATGGGCATCTTGGCGAAGCGGGCGTAGTGGCGGTTGTCCTGCTCGTTCTGCGAACTGAACATGCCCGGGTCGTCCGCGGTGACGATGACCAGGCCCCCCTTCACGCCGGTGTAGACAGCGTAGAAGAAGGAGTCGGCGGCCACGTTCATGCCCACCTGCTTCATGGTGACCATGGCCCGCCGCCCAGCATAGGCCGCGCCGATGGCCACGTCCATCGCCACCTTCTCGTTGACGGACCACTCGGAGTAGATCTCCTTGTACCTGGCCACGTTCTCCAGGATTTCCGAACTGGGTGTGCCTGGGTAGCCCGTGGCCACCTTCACTCCGTACTCGTAGGCACCGCGTGCGATGGCTTCGTTTCCGGAGAGCAAGACTTTCATATTCCTTTCCCACCTCCTCAACCGCGTTTCTGGAACCCTACTTTCCCTGCCCCGGGCGGTGGAAGACCTCCGCCTGCCGGGGCCTGAGGAACCGCTGCACTTCCAGGGCGTAGCCGCCGGGGTCCTCAAAGAAGAAGCATTCCACGCCGATGTCCTCGTGCCTCGCCAGTTCCCGCAGGATGCGCACGCCCGCCGCTCGCAGGGCTTCGTACCAGGCCTGGACGTCTTCCACCACCAGCGTGACGAGGACGGCACTGTGGGGCTGCGGCCGGTGGAAGCCGCGCTCCCCGGCCACGATCCCCAGGAAGGCCCTCTCCGCCACCTGGTAGATTTTCGCCCACCCCTGGTCCTCCACCAGCGGCAGCCCCAGGACCTCTCCATAGAAGCGTGCCGCTGGCTCCAAGTCGGCATAGTAGAGAAACGTGATCTGCGAATCCACGGACCTCGCCATGCTTACACCCTTTCCAGGGGGTCACCTGTCTGGCAGGAGGAACTCCCCCTCTAAGACCCGCACCGCCGGGCCCGCGAGGCGCACAGCCTCTATGGCATCCCGCGTCCCCAAGACCTCCAGGACGCCCAAACCCGGGCGGCCCACGAAGTGCCCCTGCTCCGCCACGAGCCGGGGGCCCGGCTTCAGGCCGTAGCGGACGATGAACGCGGCCATGGCCCCCGAGGCCGACCCGGTGAAGGGGTCCTCGTGGGTGCCCCACGGGTCCAAAAGGCGGGCGTGGGTGTCGGCCTCCGGGCTGAACCCTCCCAGGCAGAAGACGAAAGCCGCATCCACGCCGGCGCGCCGGCAGAGGGCCTGCAACGCCGGGCGGTCCACCTGGATGCGCTCCAGGGCGGAAAGGTCCCTGGCCGGCACCAAGAGGAAGGGCACTCCCGTATCCACCACCTGGGACGGGCAGTCATCCCGCAGGGATGCTGCGTCCAGCCCCAGGCACGGGGCCACCTCCCCCGCCGAGAACGTGGCGCCGAAGGCGGGGCGGCGTTGGGTCATCACCACCTGCCTGGGAACCCCACCCCGCGCCTCCACCTCCACGGGCAGGACGCCGATGTTGAACTCCAACTCTATGCGGGTCCTCGCCCCCCGAAGGCGGAACCGCCCCTCTTCGGCCAGGAGGAAGACCGTGGCGATGGTCGGGTGGCCGGCGAAGGGGATCTCCGCCCGCGGGGTAAAGTACCGGACGCGGAAATCCGCCCGGTCCGAGAGGAAGACGAAGGACGTCTCCGAGAGGTTGGTCTCCCGGGCGATGGCCTGCATCTCCTCTTCTGAGAGGCCCTGGGCGTCCGGCAACACCGCGCACGGGTTCCCGGCGAAGGGGACTTCCGTGAAGGCATCCACGTAGACCACTCGGTACCGCCTCACTTCTTCCTCCCGGCGATGACCTCAATCTCCACCAGCGCCTCGGGGTCCGGCAGCGCCACCACCTGGACGCAGGAGCGGGCGGGCAGCCGGCCTTCTGGGAAGGCGGCCCGGTAGGCCTCGTTCATCTCGGGGAAGTGGGCCATGTCCACCAGGAAGACGGTGGCCTTCACCACCTGGTCCATGCTGCTCCCGACCTGCTCCAGCCGCCGCCGGATGGTCTCCAGAGTCTGGCGCGTCTGCGCGGCCACATCCCCGCGCGCGATCTCGCCCGTCTCAGGGTTGCGCCCGATGGTGCCGGAGACGAAGACCAGGTCCCCGTAGACCACCACGGGCGAGAAAGGGGGTGAGGCCTTCCGCTTCTCCGCAGAGGCACCCGGATTCGTCATGCGTCTACCTCCTTCTGTGCCACAACTCGGTTGTACCGAGCCGCGTCTATGTTCCGGCTGGTCAGCACGAGGACGACCTTCTCCCCTCGCAAGTTGACCTTGCCGTAAAGCAGCGCTGCCAGGCCCACCGACGCCGCGCCCTCCACCATCAGTTGCTCCGCCTCCTGGAACACGCGCATGGCGTGGGCGATCTCCTCGTCCTCCACCAGGACCGCCTCGTGGATGAGGTCGCGGCTGACCTCCCAGGCCAGAGGGGCGAACCCTCCAGAAAGGCCATCGGCCAAGGTGGGCCGGAGGTCAATCTGTTCACAGGGGCGGCCCTCTTGGAACGAGAGGTACGCCCCAGGGGCGGCTGATGGCTCCACGGCGATGACCTTCACCCGCTCGGACAGGGACTTGGCTGCAAGGGCGATCCCCGAGATGAGCCCCCCACCCCCCACCGGCACCAAGATGGCGTCCGCGTCCGGCAGGTCTTCCATGATCTCCAGGCCGATGGTACCCTGACCAGCCATGATGAGGGGGTGGGCATGGGAGTGCACGAAGACGCGGCCCTCCGCCTCCTGGACCCGCTTGGCCTCGGCGAGGGCGGCCAGGTAGTCCTTGCCGTGGAAGCGCGTCTCGGCCCCGAAGGCGCGGATCTTGCGGACCTTGGCGGGGTCAGCCCCTTCCGGCAGGAACACCGTCGCCCGTGTCCAAGGGAACAGGCTTGCTGCGTAGGCCAGGGCGATGCCGTGGTTGCCGCTGGAAGCCGCCACCAGGCCCCGCTCCCGCTCTTGGGGGGTGAGGGCCGTCACCATATTGACCGCCCCCCGCACTTTGAAACACCCACAGACCTGCCAGCATTCCATCTTCAGGTAGACCTGGCAGCCGGTCCGTTCGCTCAGGGCCTGTGAGTAGACGAGGGGCGTGCGCCACACCCGACCGTGGATGCGGTGCCTGGCCTGCCAGATGTCGCCGAGGCCCAATGGACGCGAAGCAGGCGAAAACGACGGGCAGTCTACAGCCATGGCCGTTCCTTTCCGAGGGGCCACAACCCCACGAGGAGGGGCGGCGGGCGCCCTTGGGCCGCCGCCGCCCCCTCTCCAGATGCGTGGCGGAGGCCCTACCGCACTTCCCGGTACCAGTTCTCCGGGAACTCCTCCGCATGGGGGTCAATCGGCTTTCCCGAGGGATAGAGGACGTCAATGCCGAGGATCTCGGTGATGAAGACCTCCACCACACCCTTCACGATGGACCCTTCCAGCAGGTGCCCCCCCACCGTGGGCACATCCCACGCGCCGCCGACGACGAAGTGGATGGCAGCGAAGGGCTCCTCACCACCCCCCTTCACTGGCCGGGGATGGATGATGCCGCTCATGGAAAGGACCATGCTCAGGTTCTGCACCGTGGCCGGCCACTCGTTGTGCCAGTTCTCCGGGTTGCGGGTATCCGGCGCCCAGACGAGGAACCGGGCCGGCTGCAGCCCCCCCATGAAGACGGCGTGGATCTTGGCAAAGCGGATGCCGTGGTCCTTGGCGAACTGCTGGATAGCCAGGCACACGTCCGCGCCGGTGGTCATCCGGAGGATGAACTCCCGGCCGCGCCGGGCCTCCACTACGTGGTACTCTGCAGGATGGCTCGCATCCATTTCCCATTTGTCTGGCATGGTGTTCTCCTTATGTAAAGTTTTGGGTTGTACCCCCTTGCCCACAGCAGGGGGCTATCCACGGGCCCTTCGGACCCGCATCCGGGTCTCCAACACCCCGGCCAAGCGGGTGAGGGGCACGAAAAGCAAGATGTAGATGGCCGTCGCAGCGATGAGGGGCGTGGGGTTGGCCCGGAAGGCCTGGACCTGCATGGCCGACTTCAGGAGTTCCAGGATGGAGATGGCCGAACAGATGGCCGTGTCCTTGGCGCTGGCCACGTAGTTGCTGGCCAGCGGCGGGATCACCACCCGGAAGGCCTGGGGCAGGATGATCAGGCGCATGGTCTTCCAGGAGTCCAGGCCCAGGGCGTGGGCCGCCTCAATCTGCCCGTGGTGGACGGCGAGGATCCCGGCGCGGAAGATCTCGCTGATGTAGGCGGAACTGTTGAGGCCCAGGGCCAGGATGCCCGACGCCACCGCGCTGAGGGTGATGCCCGTGTAGGGCAAGGCATAGTAGATGAGCACCATCAGCACGATGATGGGCATGGACCGGAAGAAGTCAATGTAGGCGATGATGAAGAGGTTCAACACCCGGTTGTTGAAGGCCCGGAACACGGCGAGGAGCAGGCCCAGGGTCGTGCCCAGGATGGCCGAGAACACGGCGATCTGCACGGTGATCCCCAGGCCCTTGAAGAGGACCATCCAGGCGCTCTCGCCGCCTTCCGCGGGCTCCTGCATCAGTTGCCAGTTGAAGAAGACGTGGTTCAGCCGCTCCCACTGGGCGTCGGCGTAGCGGTAGAAGAGCCAGCCAGCCAGGAAGAGGAGGCCGAAGGCAGTGACCGTCTTCGTCCATTCAGGCTTTCCGGGGTCGCTGAAGAGCAGGGCCCCCCACGCCAGCGCCAAGCCGAAGAAGACCGCGATGATGGCCTTGTCGGCCGTGGAAAGCCTTCCTGGTTGCGGCAGCAAGAAGGCCCCCACCAGCACCACAGCCGCCAGCGTGCCCAGGATAAAGCCCGTCCGGTAATACCAGGGAGTCTGGACGGGAAACCGCCTCTGCACATCCACCAGGTGAGATTCTGTCCGTTCCTGATCGCTCATGGGACCTGCCCCAGCGCCTCTCAGAGGACCTTGCTCAGAAAGTCCTTGGTCCGCTGCTCTTTCGGATGGTTGAAGATCTCCTCGGGTGTCCCTTCCTCCACGATGAGCCCATCGGCCAGGAAGAGGACGCGGTCAGCCACCTCTCGGATGAACCCCATCTCGTGGCTGACGACGACCATGGTCATGCCTTCTTCCGCCATGGCCCGCATCACGTCCAGGACCTCCCCGATCATCTCCGGGTCCAGGGCGGAGGTCGGCTCGTCAAAGAACATGACCTGAGGCTGCATGGCGAGGGCCCTGGCGATGGCCACCCGCTGCTGCTGTCCTCCAGAGAGTTGGTCCGGGTAGGCGTGGGCCTTATCGGCCAGGCCCACTTTCTCCAAAAGCGCCATCCCCCGCTCCGTAGCCTCTTTCTCCGAGACCTTACGCACGTGCATCGGAGCCAGCTTGATGTTCTCAATGCAGGTGAGGTGCGGGAACAGGTTGAAACTCTGGAACACCATGCCGATCTCCGTGCGCAACTTGTTCACGTCCACGTACGGATGGGTGATGTCCACCCCTTCTATGTAGACGTGCCCCGAGGAGGGCTCCTCCAAGCGGTTCATGCAGCGCAGGAAGGTGCTCTTCCCCCCTCCAGAGGGGCCGATGACGGCAACCACTTCCCCCCGCATCACCTTGGTGGAGATGCCGCGCAGGACGTGAAGGTCCTTGAAATACTTGTGCAAATCCACAACCTCAATCATCACCTCAGGAGCGCACTTTTCCCTCATATGGACACCACCTTCTTGCCCTTGTTGACCTTCCCTTCCAGGTAGTTCGCCAGACGCGACAAGGGGAGCAGGATCAGGAGGTAGATGAGCGCTGCTGCCACCAGCGGAGTGGGGTTGGCCTTCCCCACATACAGTTCCTTGGCCCGCTTCAGGAGTTCCGGCGAGGCAACGATGGAGGCCACCGCTGTGTCCTTGAGCATGGCGATCAGGTTGCCCGTCAGGGGCGGGATGACCACCTTGATGGCCTGTGGCAGGATGACCAGCCTCATGGTCTGGAGGCGGGTCAGCCCGAGGGCCCGCGCCGCCTCCACCTGGCCGTAGTGGACCGACTCTATCCCCGCCCGGAACGACTCTGCGGCGTACGCGCCGTACCCCAGCGAGAGGGCCACCACCGTCGCCGTGACCGAGTCCAGGGCGATCCCGATGTAGGGCAGGGCGTAGTAGACCACCACCATGAGCACGATCATGGGGATAGATCGGAAGAGGTCCAGGTAGGCCACGAGGAAGATATCCAGCGTGGGGCTGCGGAAGGAGCGGAGCACCGCGACAACCAAACCGATGAGGACGCTGAACGCAGCCGAAACCGCAGCCAGTTTCAGGGTGACCACCACCCCCTCAAGGAGGATGTACCACGCTCCCTGCATCTTCTTCCAGTTGAAGAAGGAGCTCCCCAGCCTATCCCAGCGGGTGCCTGAGTACTGGTAGAAAAGCCAGCACAGGACGCCGATCAGGCCAAGGGCCACCAGCCCCTTGAACCAATCCGGCTTCTCGCCGTCGGCCAGGACGTTCGCGCTCCAGACCAGGACCAAGAGGATGAACGGCCCCAAGGCCGTCCACTTGGCCAGGCCGCTCGCGTCTTTGGCAGGCAGGAGGAAGAAGGCATAGGCCACCAGGAGCCCCAGCGTGGCGAAAATGAACTCGTAGCGCCGGATCCAGAAGGACCACTGGGGGCGCGACCTCATGTACTGGGCTTGCCGAGCCGTCAGAGTTGTGCGTTCTTGATCCATTGCCGCTTTCCCCGCTGGGGATGTCCCCCGGGAACCCCCGGGGGACATCCCTTCCGCGCGTGGGGCTACTTCTTGGGCAGCTGATATCCGCCTTCGTAGACCGTCACCACCGAACTCCCCGCCGGCGGGTCCTGCCCAAACCACTTCTTGTAAATGGCCGCCAGCGTGCCGTCCCGCTTCATGTCGTTGAGAACTGCATTCACCGCATCCCGCAAGGGAT
>DAOTYM010000352.1:0-2423 GCA_034434775.1 Anaerolineae bacterium
GGCGTCGCCAGGACCAGCGCGCAGGGGCAGGCGATGACCAGGAGGGTCAGGGCCCGGTACACCCAAAGGGCGAAGGGGCCCCAGCCGGCGAGGGTGGGGACCACCGCCACGAGCAAAGCCAGAAGCACCACCGCCGGCGTATACCAGCGGGCAAAACGGTCCACGAAGCGCTGGGAGCGGGCCTTCTGCGCCTGGGCCTCCTCCACCAGCCGCGCCATGCGGGAGAGGGTGCTCTCCTGGGCTGGGCGGACCACGCGCACCACAAGCGCCCCTTCGCCGTTGACGGAACCCGCGTACACCTCGGACCCAGGGCCGCGGTCCACGGGCATGGACTCGCCCGTCACCGGGGACTGGTCCACCGCCGAGGCCCCTTCCACGACCACGCCGTCCACGGGGATGCGCTCGCCAGGGCGCACGAGGATGAGGTCGCCCAGGTCCACCTGACCCACGGCCACCTCTTCCTCGCCGCCCTCCGGGCGCAGGCGACGCGCCTTCTCCGGCACGAGGGCCATCAGGGAGCGGATGGCCTGCCGCGCCCGCTCCGCCGTGTACGCCTCCAGGAGTTCGCCGATGTGGAAGAGGATGACGACGACCGCGCCCTCGGCCCATTCCCCGATGGCCATGGCTCCGAGGGCTGCCACGGCCATCAGGAGGTCAATGCTCAGGGACTGGGCGATCCCCAGGGTCCGCAGGCCGCGCAGGGCGAGGGGCGCTCCTGCCAGCACTGTGGCCGCGCCGAAGAAGAGGGGTGGCCACCAGGAGGGCGCTGCCCCCGGGCCCAGGAAGGGGGCTGCCTGGCCGAGGAAGCCCAGGAGGGCCAAGGTCACGGCCACGGCGATGAGGCCCTCGCGGGAGCGCTGCCGCGCCCACGCCAGGCCCCTCTGCAAGGAATGACCCTGCCCAGCCGGTTCTGGAAGGCCGTTGGCCACCCGGTAGCCCAGTTCCTGTACCCGGCGCGCCACGTCCTCTGGGGCGACCCGTTCCGGGTCATACCCCACGCGCAGCGTGCCCGAGGGGAAGTGCACTGCTGTCCAGAGGACCCCCTGCAGCCGGCCCACGCCCCGCTCCAGTTTGAGGGCGCAGTCGGCGCAGTCCATCCCCTCCACGGGGAGGTCGGCGTGGCGGTAGCGCTGGGCGACCTCCTTGCCCGCCAGGCGGGCGGCCCTCTCCACCTCTTCTGCGGTGAGGGCCTGGGGGTCATAGTGGACCACCAAGTCTCCCCGCGCCAGGTCAAAGTGGACCACTTCCACGCCCTCCCGGGCGAGGAGCAGTTCCCGCAGGCGCGCCGCGCAGTCGGGGCAGTCGGCGTGCATGGGCAACAGCAGGGGGATGTGGAGGACTTTGGTCCCCAAGGCGGTGGAATCTTGCATGGTGCGGCTCACCTCTTCCCTTTGTGCCTTTTGGGGGAGCAAGGCCTCATCCAGGCCGCTCAACCGCCAAGTGTTCCAGCCCTTGTTCAAAGAGGACGCGCACGTGGTCGTCGTCCAGGGTGTAGAAGACGCGCCGGCCGCGCCGGTGGCCGCGCACCAGGCGCAGGGAGCGCAGGATGCGCAACTGGTGGGAGATGGCCGGCTGGCTCTTCTCCAGGAGCGCCACCAGGTCGCCCACGCACAGTTCCCCTTTCCTGAGGGCGCTGACGATGCGCACCCGCGTGGGGTCGGCCAGCGCCCCGTAGAATGCGGCCAGGTCGGCGGCGAGGGCTTCGTCCACCAGGTGTTTCCGCGCTTCCTCGGCCGCGCCCTCGGCGGCAAACAGACACGTTTCCTCAGCCACGGCACCCCTCCTCGCGGCTTATGTATCCAGGTCTGATTATATGATACTACATGATTTCCTAAAAGTCAAGCGGTGGGGCCACAGAGGGGCCAAAGAGCCTTGGAAACCTTGGGCTCTCTGGGTCCTCTCCGTGGCTTCTTGTTGTTGAGGGTGTGAGGATTTTGGCCTCTCGGGGGGCTGGAACTGGACCGTGCTCTTACTGGACCAGCCGGGCTACCGTCTCGGCGTCCAGGCGCCGCACCACCGCTTGGACCAGGTGCAGGGCGTGGTCGTAGTCGCTGCGGTGCATGATGGCCCCGTGGCTGTGGATGTGCCGGGTGGGGACCCCGATGACCACAGTCGGCACCCCCTCCCGGTGGAGGTGGAAGGGGCCTCCGTCCGTTGCGCCTCCTGTCAGCGCGGAGAACTGGAGGGGGATGCCTTCCTCCTCGGCCACGGCGATCACCAGGTCGCGGAGTTTGAGGTTGGGGATCAGAGACCTCTCGTACAGGATGAGCGTGGGGCCCTTGCCCAGGGCAATGGGGTTCTCGTCTTCCTCAACGCCAGGGAGGTCCCCCGCGATGTCCACGTCTAGGATGATGGCCACGTCCGGCTCCACCACATGGGCGCTGGTGGTGGCCCCGCGCAGGCCGACTTCCTCCTGCACGGTG
>DAOTYM010000353.1:0-2410 GCA_034434775.1 Anaerolineae bacterium
CAGGGGGAGGGCGTCGGCGGGGATGTGGCCGTGGCCTCGGGGGAGGGGGAGGCCGCAGGGGGCGCGCAGGCCGCAAGGACGAGCCCCACTGCCAGGAGCCCGGCCCGTTTGAGCCAGGCCCGCCGTGTGATGCGCTTGGGCGTTGGGTCTGGTGCCACGGATGTTCCCCTTTCCGGCCCGTGGCCTCAGTAGACGGACCGGTAGATGGCCTCCACATCCCCCTGCTTCATCTCGCGGGGGTTGACGTCCAGGAGGCGTCGGATGGCTGCGGCCTCTTCGCTCATGGGGCGCAGCGCATCCTCCGGGATGCCCAGGTCCCGCAGCCGCTGGGGGATGCCGATGTCGCGGGCCAGGCGCGCCACGGCCCCGCCCGCGGCCTGGGCCAGCGCCTCCACGTCCTCCTCCTCCACGCCGAGGGCCCGGGCCACCTGCGCGAAGCGGGCCGGCGCGGCCGGGGCGTTGAAGGCCACCACGGCCGCCAGCATGACGCCGTTGGCCAGCCCGTGGGGGATGCCGAAGTGTCCGCTCAGGGGGTAGGCCACGGCGTGGACGCCGTTGGTCCCCGCGTGGGCGATGGCGATGCCGGCGTAGAGGCTGGCCAGGGCCATGGCGCTGCGCGCCTCCAGGTCCTGGCCGTGGGCCACGGCCCGGCGGAGGTTCCCCCCGATGAGGCGGATGGCCTCCAGAGCGAAGAGGTCCGCGTGGGGCGTGGCCCGGCGGGAGGTGTAGGCCTCAATGGCGTGGGAGAGGGCGTCCATGCCCGTGCTGGCGGTGAGGGCCGGCGGCAGGGTGAGGGTGAGTTCGGGGTCCACCAGGCCCACGTCGGGGAGGATGTGGGGGCTGATGACCACGCTCTTCGTGCCGCTGGGGACCTCCTTGAAGACGGCGTTGGGGGTGGCCTCGGCGCCGGTGCCCGCCGTGGTGGGGATGAGGATGGTAGGGAGGCCGCGGCCGGGGATGCGGTCCGTGCCGATGTAGTCCTGGCACCGGCCCCCGTGCACGGCCATCACGGCGGCCAGTTTGGCGGTGTCCATGGCGCTGCCGCCTCCCAGGCCCACCACCAGGTCAAAGCCGCCGGCCCGGACGAAGGCCGCGCAGCGGTCGGCGCTCTCGGTGGTGGGCTCGGGCTGGGCCTCGGCGTAGAGGGCTGCCTGAAGCCCCGCCTCCTCCAGGAGGCTCTGCACCCGCGCCCCGAGCCCCACCTGGGCCACGCCCGCGTCGCAGATGACCACGGCGCGGCGCGCGCCCAAGCGTTTCGCCTCGGCCCCGACGCGCTGCACCGCGCCGCAGCCAGTCCAGAGCACGGAGGGCACCCGGAACCAGGTGAGCATGCTGGGCGATGTCATCGTGGAAACCACCTCCTTTTTGCTGGATGGGGGCTAGCGGGCCAGCCATCCGCCGTCCACGGGCAGGATGGCCCCGTGGACGTAGTCCGATGCGGCGGAGGCCAGGAAGACGACCGCTCCCTTCATGTCCTCTGGACGGGCCCAGCGCCCGGCCGGGATGCGGGAGAGGAGGGCCTGGTACTGCTCCGGGTCCTTCCAGAGGGGCGAGGTCAGTTCGGTCTGGGTGTAGCCGGGGGCGATGGCGTTCACGTTGATGCCGAAGGGGGCCCACTCGTTGGCCAGGGCCCGGGTCACCCCGGCGACCCCGCTCTTGGAGGCAGCGTAGGAGGGGATGCGGACGCCCCCCTGGAAGGCCATGACGGAGGCGATGTTGACGATCTTCCCGCCCCCTTGCTCCTTCATCACGCGGGCCGCCGCCCTGGAGAGGAAGAAGAGGGCCTTCAGGTTGACCTGGAGGACGTCGTCCCATCCCGCTTCGTCTATATCCAGGGCCAGCCCCCGCCAGACCGTGCCGGCGGCGTTGACCAGGATGTCCAGGTGGCCCCATTCCTGGACCACGCGCTGCACCACCTGGTCCAGGTCGGCCACGGTGGCCTTGTGCAGGTCGCAGGGGATGGCGAGGAAGCGGCGTCCCAGCGCCTCCACGCGCGCCCGCGTCTCCTCACAGGAGGAGCGGGAGACCCCGGCAATGTCCGCCCCGGCCTCGGCCAGCGCGAGGGCCGCGGCCTGGCCGATCCCCCGGCTTGCGCCGGTCACCAGGGCCACCTTGCCGTCCAACTTGAAGGCGTCCAGGATGTGCATGGCGCGAAACGACCTCCTTTCCGAGGGCAAAGGTGGAAGGGCGAGGCCCGACGGGGCCCCCAGCCCCCGGACGCCCGTGGGATGCGGCGTCCGCCCCATTCTAGCACAAGTTGGGCCATTGCGCACCTGGGGGAGAAGGCTCGCAAGGCTCCGCTCTTGCGCAACCTTCAACCCCTTCCGCCGCGGGGGCGGGTGGTGGGGAGCGGGCACGAGGTGGCGTGTTCAGGACATGTCCAGGTGGTGTCTGCGCGGGGCCGAAAGGG